>BADC01000252.1 GCA_000333435.1 Corynebacterium-like bacterium B27
CGCATGATGCTCACCCCCGACAACCCCGCCAAACCCACGTCGATCACGGCATCCGTCATCATCACCGCTCCAGCAGCCACCATCGCGGGCGTGTCAGAGGAACCAGGCCAACTACACGGCTACGGCCCCATCGACCCCGACACCACCCGGCAGATCGCAGCAACCGCTCCGACATTCCTCCGCACCCTCACTCACCCGGTCACCGGACAACCGACCATGATCACCCGGCACTGGGGCCGCGCGGCCGCCGACAACCTCCACCCGCCAGCCCGCGACCGATACAGCGCCCCACCCGAACTACGGCTCGTCCTCGCCACCATCGACGAAACCTGCCGATTCCCGAACTGCAACCGCCGCGCCAACAGATGCGAACTCGACCACACCCACGACTGGGCCCACGGCGGCGAAACCACCGCCGAGAACCTCGCCTACCTCTGCTCCCGCCACCACCACCTCAAACACGAAACCGGATGGACCGTCAAAACCCACCCCAACCAACCCCGACACCTCAACTGGACCAGCCCCCACGGCCGCAAACACACCACCGCACCACCCCACACCGCCGCCCGACATCGCGCCCCGCTCCCCGACGAGCCACCCTTCTGACCCGACACATCCGGGACCCGCATGGCCTACACCTGTCATCATGACTGCATGAGTTCCACAGAGCTGCCCGACCGCGCCACGCCCAACCTGCCCTCGCGGGATCTCGCCGCCACAGCCGCGTTCTACGGCGGATTCGGATTCACGACGACCTACTTCGACGACGGCTGGCTGATTCTCGCGCGCGGCACCCTGCAACTCGAATTCTTCGACGCACCGGAGACCGACCCGAGCTCCAGCGGTTTCATGTGCTGCCTGCGCGTGCGCGACGTCGACGAACTCTACGAGGCGATCCGCCGCGCGGGCGTGCCGGAGGCCACGACCGGGTTCCCGCGCCTGCACCCCGTTCGCGTGCGGGACTGGGGCCTGCGCGCCGGTTTCCTCGTCGACCCTGACGGCACCCAGCTCACACTGATCGAGCAGCCACCGACCTGAACACCCGCCGGGACGCTACGTTTAGACGTGCGCCGTGCACGGCGCGACCCCTTGCGACGAACGAACCTCAGGAGAATCGCCATGACCGAATCGGCGCCCATCGACCCCACCACGAGCGACGCCTGGAAGGCGCTCGAGGGCATCGCCGCCGGGTTCGCGCCCGACCTGCGCAGCTGGTTCGCGAACGAACCGCAGCGCGCCGAGACCTACACCTTCCAAGCCGCCGACCTCACCGTCGACCTGTCGAAGAACCTCGTCACCGCCGAAGTGCTCGAACACCTGCTCACCCTCGCGAAGAACGCCGGCGTCGCCGGGCGCTACCAGGCCATGATCGAGGGCGAGCACATCAATGTCACCGAAGACCGCGCCGTGCTGCACACGGCCCTCCGCCGTCCGGCACCGGGCACGGATGCCGCGGCCGGCACCCAGCCGCCCGCGCCCTTCGTCGTCGGCGGCGCCGACATCGACGACGAGGTGCAGGGCACCCTAGACAAGGTCTTCGCCTTCGCCGACCGCGTGCGCTCTGGCGAGTGGACGGGCGTCACGGGCAAGCGTATCCGCACCGTCGTCAACATCGGCATCGGCGGTTCCGACCTCGGTCCCGTCATGGTGTACGAAGCTCTGAAGCCTTACGTGCAGGAGGGTCTCGAGGCCCGGTTCGTCTCCNACATCGACCCNTCCGACATCTACGAGAAGAACCGCGGACTCGACCCCGAGACGACGCTGTTCATCGTCGCCTCCAAGACCTTCGGCACGCTGGAGACCCTCACGAACGCGCGCCTGGCGCGCCAGTGGCTCTGGGAGCGCCTGAGCGCATCCGGTGCCATCGCCGACGATGACGACGCCCGCACCGCCGCCGTCGCGAAGCACTTCGTGGCCGTGTCGACGGCGCTCGACAAGGTCGCCGCGTTCGGCATCGACCCCGAGAACGCGTTCGGGTTCTGGGACTGGGTGGGCGGCCGCTACTCCGTCGACTCCGCCATCGGCACGAGCGTCGCGATCGCGATCGGGCCCGACGGGTTCCGCGACTTCCTCGCAGGCTTCCACGCCATCGACGAGCACATGCGCACCACACCGCTCGAGCAGAACGTGCCCGTGCTGATGGGCCTCCTCAACGTCTGGTACACGAACTTCCTCGGCGCGCAGAGCCACGCCGTGCTGCCCTACGCGCAGTACCTCCACCGCTTCCCCGCCTACCTCCAGCAGCTCACCATGGAGTCCAACGGCAAGAGCGTGCGCTGGGACGGCTCCCCCGTCACCACCGACACCGGCGAGATCTTCTGGGGCGAGCCCGGCACCAACGGCCAGCACGCGTTCTACCAGCTCATCCACCAGGGCACCCGTCTCATCCCGGCCGACTTCATCGCCGTGGCCAACCCCGCGCATCCGCTGAAGGATGCGACCGGCGACGGCAAGGCGGTGCAGCCGGGCGCCGACGTGCACTCGCTCTACCTCGCCAACTTCTTCGCGCAGACGAAGGCGCTGGCGTTCGGCAAGACGGCCGACGTGGTGCGTGCGGAGGGCACTGCGGAGGCAGTGGTTCCGGCGCGGGTGTTCAGCGGCAACCGGCCCACCACGTCGATCCTCGCGCCGGCGCTCACGCCGAGCGTGGTCGGCCAGCTCATCGCCCTGTACGAGCACATCGTGTTCACCGAGGGCACCATCTGGGGCATCGACTCGTTCGACCAGTGGGGCGTGGAACTCGGCAAGCAGCTCGCGCTCCAGATCGCTCCGGCGGTCGAGGGCGACGCGGCGGCGCTCGAGTCGCAGGACTCGTCGACGAAGTCGCTCATCGCCAAGTACCTCGAACTCCGCACCAACTAGAGCGCGAGCCCCAGAGGGGGGCGTCGTGCGGTGTGCACCTGTCGAATAGGGTGAGGTCATGCCTCACCCTCCGCGCCGACCCGCGCTGCTCGCCGCCGCCCTCCTCGGCCTCGGCACTCTGTTTCTCGGCGCCCTCCCCGCCCAGGCGGCACCACCTTCGCCCGTCTCTCCCGCCGGGGCAGGAGTCCCCACGGACGCCGCTCGGATCAGTCAGAAGGTTCTGTCGCCCGACGGCACACGACTCTATCTGCTGTGGGGCACAGACGAGGTCGTCACCTTCGACACGGCAACGATGCGCGAAGTTGCGCGCCTCACTATTCCGCACGAGCCGCGCAACCTCGCGATCTCGCCTGACGGACGCACACTCTACGTGGGCAACGGCGAGAGCTACTGGGTGTCCGACCCCGTGTATCGCGAAGCTCAGATCGTCATGGTCGACACCTCAACGAACACCGTGCGCCGCACGATCTCCATCCCCGGAGACCCCCTCAGCGTCACCGTCTCGCAGGATGGCACGAAGCTCGTGTTCCCCTACAACGCCCACGATCGGCAGTACAGCTACTCCGAGCCTCGCATCGGCACTCTCGACCTCACCGCCGACCAGTCCTACACCAGCGTGAACTCACCCGACGGCAGCATGTACGACCTGAGCTACTCGGCCGATCTCGGCACGGCGTACTGGGTCGCAACAGATGTCACGAGCGACCCGACCGCCTTCCATGACTATCTCTACGCGGTCGACCTGTCCACCGGGTCGAATGCCCGGATTCCCGCCGCGGGCAGGATGCTCGCCACCTCGGCAGACGGCCGGACCGCAGTCATCGGCGGGGACGAGTTGCAGATCGTCGACCTGCCTTCGATGACGGTGCGAGACGAGGTCCAGTTGCCGTCGGCCGCCGTGACGATCGCCGTCTCAGCCGACGGAGCGACCGCAGCCGGGGGGATGGCCACCGATCCCGGCGTCTTCGTCCTCGACGTCGCACGTGCAGCTGTCACGACCGTCGCGCTTCCGTCGGGCGGCGGGGCCGGCGAGGCGGTCTTCCTGCCCGATGGCCGGGCAGGCCTGCTGGGTGCCGACAGTCAGCATCCTGATGTGGCTCGCCAGCCCTCTCTGTACGTCGTCGACCCAGCCGACGGTGTCGTGGATTCCGAGATTCCGGGGGTCGGATACGAGCTGCTGGTCGCGCCCGATGGATCGACGCTCTACTCCAATTTCGGGGTACCCACGTCCGTCCCCGGGATTGAGACGCAGTACCTCGGAGTCGCCGATCTGACCGCAGCGGACTGGCATCCCGCGGTCGGACGGATCGGCGGGGCAGACCGGTATGCGGTGTCGGCGGGGGTTTCTCAGGCGGGCTTCCCTGATGGCGCGTCTGTCGCATACGTCGCATCGGGCGAGGTGTTCGCTGACGCCTTGAGTGCGTCCACGGCGGCCGCCGCCGCCGGCGGACCGCTGCTGCTGACCGCGCGCGACTCCATTCCGCTGCCCGTGCTGGCCGAGTTGAGACGGCTGCGGCCGGAGCGGATCGTCGTGGTCGGGGGCCCCGCATCCGTCGGGCCGGCCGTTCAGACGATGCTGAAGGGGCTCGGAGCCGACGTCTCGGTGGTGAGCGGTGCCGATCGTTACGCCAATTCCCGGGAGATCGTGGCGCGGAGCTGGCCCGAGGGGGCGAAGCGGTTGTTCATTGCCAGCGGCGAGACCTTCGCCGATGCGCTGTCGGCTTCCTCGGCGGCTCACGCCGTCGGCGCCCCGCTGCTGGTGGTGCACGGGTCGGGCAGTACGCTCGATGCCGCCACTCTCGCCACGATCAAGGCGACGGGAGCCGACACGTTCACGATCGTCGGCGGCCCGAACACGGTGACACCCGGCATAGCGAGTCAGCTCACTCGACTCGGCTCGGTCGAACGCTTTTCTGGTGCCGACCGGTACGAGACGTCCGCCGCGGTGAATGCAGCGGTGTTCGCCGCTCCGGCTGCGGCCTACTTCTCGTCGGGCTCGAAGTTCCCCGATGCCCTGTCCGGCGGGGTGCTGGCCGCCCTCAGGGGTGCTCCGATCTACGTCGTGCCGCCGTCCTGTGTGCCGCGGCAACTGATCGATCGTCTTGCGGTGACACCGGCGACGGATGTGACCCTCCTCGGCGGCGAGGCTACCCTCGACGCTCATGCCGCGGCGCTGGGTATCTGCGCACCGTAGGGGAACTGCCCCGCGACTATTGCTCTGCCGTGCGGCGGCACACCTCGGGCCACGGGGTGGGCTCGAGGCCGAAGTGGGCGCGAGCGGCGGAGTCGTCGAGCACGTACGGGCGGGTCCACTGGTAGGAGAGCTCGCCCAGCTCACGCAGCATCTGCGACGCCAAGGCGCCGAGCCGCAGCACCGCGCGCGGGACGCGACTCACCGGCGCCGCCGGCAGGCCCACCGCTGCGAGCACCTCGGTCAGGGCCTGCCGCTGCGTTCGCGGCGGGTTCGACGGCACGTGCCAGACCCGCCCGTGCGACGACTCGTCGGCGGCCGCCGCGACGAGCAGGCGCGCGACATCCTGCACGTCGGTGAAGCTGTGCGGCTGGTCGGGATCGCCCAGCACCCAGGCCCGCTTCCCCTGCCGTGCGCCGGGGATCTGCCGGCTGATGTGCCCGTTCGCCCCGACGCCCGGGCCCATGTAGTCCGAGCCGCGCACCTCGACGGCGCGCAGCTCGCCGGCGTCGTGTGCCGCGCGGGCGTCGGCCCAGAGCCGTGCCCGCAGCACACCCTTGTGGTCGGTCGCCGCATCCGGCAGCGCCTCGCTCATCGGCCCGTCGACCGAGCCGTACGGGTAGAGGTTGCCGGTGATCGCGTAGGTCGCGCCAGTGCGCTTGGCCGTCTGCAGCAATGCCGCGGCGAGGGGCGGCCACACCGCGTCCCAGGTGGTGTAATCACCAGGGTTCGCGCAGTTGTACAGCACGGATGCTCCGGCCGCGGCCCTCGAGAGCGCGTCGGCATCGCTCGCGTCGGCGCGCACCGCCACGACGCCTGCGATGCCCGGATCGGTGCCGGATCGGGTGACGACCGTCACCTCCGACCCGCGTTCGGCGAGCTGGGCGGCGACATGGCGCCCGACGGGGCCGGCTCCGACGATGACGTGACGATCCGACATGGGATTCTCCTCGATTTTCGAGAGCAGTGCTCTCGCTAGAAGCATCGCAGGCATCCCAGGACAATGCAAGAGCAGTGCTCTCGTTTGTTGCATGCGCTCTCGATCGAGGCCAGAGTTGACGGATGCAGGACATCAGCCCCCCGCGCGCGCAGACCGCTCGAGAGCGCGCGCGAGACCAGATCACCGCCGAGATCGTCGCGGCTGCGCGCATCCGCTTGGCCGAGAGCGGACCGGCCGACCTGTCCCTGCGCGCGGTCGCCCGAGACGTCGGCATGGTGTCGTCGGCGGTCTACCGCTACTTCGCCAGTCGCGACGAGTTGCTCACCGCCCTGCTCGTGCTCGCCTACGACGACCTGGGTGCCGCTACCGAGCGGGCCGATGCGGCCGTGGCCGACCGCGACGACTTCCAGGCCCGCTGGTTCGCTTCGCTGCGGGGCATCCGGCGCTGGGCGCTCGCCAACCCGGGCGATTACGCACTGCTCTACGGGTCGCCCGTGCCCGGCTACGCGGCGCCGCAGACCACGGTTGAGCCGGCCGTGCGGGTGATCCTGGTCATCCTCCGCATCGTCACGGAGGGTCATGCGGCCGGCGCGATCGTGGTGCCGGCGTCGAGCGACGTCGGCTCCGACGGTGGCCCGGGCGACGCGGCGCTGGCGCACGCCGTGGGCGGCGCGGTGCAGTTCGTGCGGAGTCGCGGGCTCGTCGACGGCGAGGTGCCCCTCGAACTCGTCGTGCGCACTCTGATCGCCTGGACGACGGTGTTCGGCACCATCTCGTTCGAGCTCTTCGGCCACCTGGTCGGGTCGGTGACCGACACCGACGCCTACTTCGACCTCCTGGCGGATCGCCTCTTCCGCGACCTCGGCTTCGGCGGCCCCGGCTCCCGCGATCACGACTGACGGCTGCGCGCCGGCCGGCCCGCTACTCTGGACGCGTCACCGAACACCTCAGCACCAAACACCCCAATGTCAAACACCCCAACCCTAGGAGAAGCACATGTCGGTCGGGTTGCTCGCCGTCGTCGACGACATCCTCACCGCAGCCCTGAAGGCCAGCGCCAAGACCGCGGGCGTGGTCATCGACGACGCCGCGGTGACCCCACAGTACGTGCAGGGGCTGACTCCGGCCCGCGAACTCCCGGTGGTCTGGCGCATCTCGTTGGGGAGCCTGTTCAACAAGTTCGTCATCATCATCCCGGTCGCGCTGCTGCTCACGGCGTTCGCGCCCTGGGTGCTGCCGTTCCTCCTGCTCATCGGCGGCAGCTACCTCTGCTTCGAGGGCGCGGAGAAGGTCACCGAGTGGTTCGGCACCCACCACGGCGACGAGGGTGAGGGCGCCCGGGACGAGCGCCGACTGGTGTTCGGCGCCATCCGCACCGACCTCATCCTGAGCACCGAGATCATGTTGATCGCCCTCGACAGTCTCGACCCGGGGTTGAACATCTGGATGACGCTCGCCGCCCTCGCCGTGATCGCCCTCGGCATGACGGCACTCGTCTACGGCGCGGTGGCGCTTCTGGTGAAGATCGACGACGTCGGCTTGCGGCTGATGAAGAGCCGCACGCGCCGGGTGCGCCGCACGGGAGCGCGGATCGTGGCGTCGATGCCGGCCGTGTTCCGGGTGATCAGCGTGGTCGGCACGGTCGCGATGCTCTGGGTCGGCGGCCACCTCGTCATCGCCAACCTCGCCGAGACGTTCTGGCACGGACCGTACGACCTTCTGCACGTCGTCACGCACGCCGTCGAGGCGGCCGGGCCCGTGGTCGTGTGGCTCACCGACACCGCCTTCTCGGCCGTCTTCGGGCTGGTGCTCGGCCTCGTCATCGCGGCGATCGTGCTGGGGGTGACGCGTCTCGGGCGGCGCCCCGCCCGCCCCGCCCGCCCCGGGTCGACCTCCGCCGAGCACGCCGGCGCCGAGACTACTCCCGCGAACTGACCAGGATGCCCGCGGCCGTCAGCTGCTCGTGCACCGCGGCGGCCGCGGCGCGGTAGGTCTTGTCGAAGTAGGCCATCTGGCTCGGGTCGCGTGTCATCCCGCCCGACACCGAGAACGCGGGCCGGCGCAGGTCGATCGCGAGCTCGCCGCCCTGCTGTTCGAAGGTGACGTGCAGGGCGACCGGCTCGTGCGCGTTGGAGACCATGCGCTGCAGGAACGACGCCCGGAAGCGCTGCGCGAACGGCAGGAGCGCGCCGAGCGGCTTCGGCAGGAACGGGCCGCCGCGGCTCGGGAACGCAACGAGGTGCACGTGTCCTACT
>BADC01000251.1 GCA_000333435.1 Corynebacterium-like bacterium B27
GTCGCGCGACCGGCGCTCACGACCCCGATGCCGCACAGCCACCCACCCCCGAGCGCGAGCAGGAATGCGACGAAGCCCACGGCCGGGTCGCTCACCACCAGCGCGGTCGACCCGCCGAGGAGGACGACCGCCCACGGCCACGGGCTCCACAGCAGCCGTCGCGCCATCCCCGTCACGGGTAGCTGCTGAGTTGGGCTCGCTCCCCGAGTTCGTGCACCCGCGGCTCGGGTCGACCGGCCGTCGACCCCGGCGGCGCCGGCGCGCGGGCGTTCAGTCACAGAGGTGGGCGGTGGCCGTGGGGAGGGCCGCCAGGGCGGTGGCGCTCGCCGTGCTCGACGCGGCCTGCGCGGCGGCGGATGCGGATTCGGCGACGGCAGCGGCGCATCCGGAATCCGTGCGGTACTGCTCCACCCCGGCCAGCGCCGGCACGAGGCTCTGGGTGATGCGGTCGAGCACCGGCCGCACCTCGGTGGCGAGGTCGGGGGCGCTGGTGGGCGGCGTGGCGGTGCCGGCGGCCCAGGCGTCGAGGAGCGCCTGCTGCACCTCCTTGCTGGCGGAGATCTGGTCGGTGAACACCACGCGGATGTAGTCCTGGTCGGCGTCTGCCTCGGTCGCGCGCGCGGCCGCAGCGTCGAGCACGGCCTTCTCGCGGGCCTCGTCGGTGACGGTCTGCCCGCTGAAGAACTTCGAGGCGGCGACCTCGTCGCCCGTGGCGAGTCGCTCGGTGACGAGGGTGAGCACTTCGTCGAAGGCGCCGGCCGGGATGGCGCTTGTCGGAGTCGGAGTGCTCGTCGCAGTCGGCGGCGTCGTTGTCGCGCATCCGGTGAGCACGGTGACGGATGCAGCGAGAAGCAGGAGACGGATCGCGACGGTTTGACGCACGGCATGAGCGTATCGGGACTGGGTGACCTGAGCCGTCAGCTGCCGCGCGAGCTGCGCTCGCTTGCCGAAGATGGATGCGTGACAGACACACAAATAGTCGCTCCAGACCCAGCCATCCTCCGTAGGTCTCGTCACAGTGACGGATGCGCGGGACACGACCCGAACCGGACCACCTGTCCGACCCGACCGGAATCCCATCTTTGGCGCGCGCGAAGCGCGCGCCACCCGGGCAGCCTCAATGTCAGTGGCTACTGATTGAATTATTCTCATGAAGGTTCGGTTCGGAGACCACGTCACGACAGTCGAGACACTCGACACCCGTCTGGACGCCGTCATCGACCACGTCCTCGCCATCCGCCGCCATCAGGCAAGTCTGGATGCCGACATGGTCCGGGGTCTCGCTGAAGCCGCCCGCCTCGCCGACGACCGAGCAGCTGCCGACCGGGCCGCACTCGACCCCGAAGCCGGCGGGCGTCTGGGCGCGGTGACCACGGCGGAGGCGCGGGCGAGGCACCGGCAACTCGTCGCCACCGAGATCGCGACCGCGACCCGCCAATCCGAACGCACCGTGGCGCGGATGATGAACGACGCCGAGTCCCTCGTTTAACACTACCGGGCCACGCTCACCGCGCTCACCGAGGGTCAGGTGACGATGCAGCACGCCCGCCACCTG
>BADC01000250.1 GCA_000333435.1 Corynebacterium-like bacterium B27
CGTACATGATCTCGTCGTGACGGGAGCGAAGGATGACCCGTCGGGATCCCAATCCCTCGAACCTACTGAAATCTAGTGGCTGGCCGATGATGATGCCAATTCGCCGGATCTTCGGGATCTTCGACCCGATCGGCATCACCTTCTCGGTGTCGATCATGGCAACCGGGATGATCGGCACGTGCGCCTCGAGCACCATCCGGGCCACACCCGTGCGGCCCCGGTAGAGCTTGGCGTCGGGGCTGCGGGTGCCCTCCGGGTAGATGCCGAGCAGGTCGCCGCGACCGAGCACTTTGAGGCCGGTGTTGAGCGAGGCCTCCGACGCCTTACCGCCCGAACGGTCGATCGGCAGCTGGCCGGAGGCGATGAAGAACAGCCGCACCAGCCAGCCCTTGATGCCCTTGCCCGTGAAGTACTCGCTCTTGGCCAGGAACGAGACCTGCCGGTCGACCACCACCGGCAGGAACACCGAATCGCTGAACGACAGGTGATTCGACGCCAGGATGGCCGCCCCCTTGGCAGGGATGTTCTCGAGACCGATCACCCACGGACGGAACAGCGTCTTCAGCACCGGGGCGACGAGGAGGTACTTGGCGAGGAAGTAGAACACGAGGCGCTCAGCTCGCCGTGGTCTCGGCGTACCGGCGGGCCAGGTCGGCCGCGCCCACCACACCGGCGTCGTTGACCAGCTCGGCGATGCGGAACTCGGGCTCCGGATGATACCCGCGCGCCGGCAGCGTCTCGAGGAAGGCGGCGCGGATGGGGTCGAGCAGCAGGTCGCCGGACTGCGCGACTCCCCCGCCGATCACGAACAACTGCGGGTCGAGCACGGCCGCGAGGCTGGCGCAGGCCTGGCCGAGCCAGGTGCCGAGCGTGCGGAGCGCCGACAGCGCGCCGGGATCGCCGATCGAGACCAGCTCGCTGATGTCCTGTCCGGTGAGCACGCCGTTGCGTGCGCGCACGGAGGCGAGCACCTGGCCGATGCCACCAGCATCCGCCAGCTCGTTGGCCATGCGGAGCAGGGCACGGCCCGAGCCGTACTGCTCGATGCAGCCGTGCGCGCCGCAGCCGCAGGGCAGGCCGTTGGGCACGACCCGGAGGTGGCCGAGTTCGGCGCCGGCGCCGAAGCCGCCGCGGAAGAGCTTGTCGCCGCTCACGATCGCGCCACCCACCCCGGTGCCGATGGTGAGGATGCACATGTCGCTCACGAGACGCCCCGCGCCGAACCGGAACTCGGCCCAGCCGGCGGCGTTCGCATCGTTCTCGATGATGATCGGCAGGTCGAGACGGCGCTCGAGCTTCTCGCGGAACGGCTCCTCACGCCAGTTGATGTTCGGCGCGTAGTACACGGTCGACTGCGAGGCGTCGATGAACCCGGCCGCGGCCACACCGACCGCGGCGATCTCCTCGCCCTGGGAGAGGTGCTTCACCATCTCCACCACGGTGTCCTCGATCACCTGCGGTTCTGACGCCGACGTGGGCCGGCGTTCGTGCGCCACGATCTGGCCCAACTCGTCGACCACGGCACCGGCGATCTTCGTGCCACCGATGTCGATTCCGATGGCGCGCATGCGAGGTGGTTCCTTCCGCCGGGGACTCATCGCATCCAGGGAAGCCTCGGATGCACCAAGTAGAGTGTAGATGAGTTGAACCTGGCCGGTACCGAAGGAGTTGCCGTGGATGAGTATTCCGTTCCCCCCGTCGTCACAGCCGACCCCGACGCGAACGCCAGCGACCTGCTCGTCGAGCGGGCACGGCTGACGCCGAACGAGCCGCTGTTCGCCGTTCCTGCGGGCGCCGGATGGCGTGACATCACCGCGGCCGAGTTCCTCGCGCAGGTTCGGGCCGTCGCGAAAGGGCTGATCGCCTCTGGAATCCAGCCCGGCGACAAGATCGGGCTGATGTGCAAGACCCGCTACGAGTGGACCCTGATCGATTTCGCGACCTGGTTCGCGGGCGCGGCGCTCGTGCCGGTGTACGAGACCTCCTCGCCTGCGCAGGTTCAGTGGAACCTCAGCGACTCCGGCGCGGTCGCCATGATCGTCGAGACGGCCGACCATTTCGCGCGCTTCGACGAGGTGCGGGCCGATGTGCCACTGGTCACCAAGGTCTGGCAGGTCGACCTCGGTGATCTCGACAAGCTGGCAGCGGCCGGCGTCGGCGTGGACGACGACGAGGTGGAGCGTCGGCGCACCCTCGCGAAGGGGTCGGATCTGGCCACGCTCATCTACACCTCGGGCACGACCGGACGACCGAAGGGCTGCATCCTCACCCACTCGAACTTCGTGGAGCTCTCCCGCAATGCGGCGGTGGCGATGAAGGACGTCGTTCAGCCGGGCGCTTCGACCCTGCTGTTCATCACGACGGCGCACGTGTTCGCGCGGTTCATCGCGGTGCTCAGCGTGCACGCCGGCGTGAAGGTGGGGCATCAGGCCGACACCAAACAGCTGTTGCCGGCGCTCGGCTCGTTCAAGCCCACCTTCCTCCTGGCCGTGCCCCGGGTGTTCGAGAAGGTCTACAACTCCTCAGAGCAGAAGGCCGAGACCGGCGGCAAGGGCAAGATCTTCCGCCGCGCCGCCGCGGTGGCGATCGCCCACTCCGAGGCGCTCGACGCCGGCTCGGTGCCGCTCGGCCTGAAGCTCCAGTTCGCGCTGTTCGACCGGCTCGTGCTGTCGAAGCTGCGCGCCGCGCTCGGTGGCAACGTGAAGTATGCGGTGTCGGGTTCGGCGCCCCTCGGGCACCGGCTCGGGCACTTCTACCGCAGTCTCGGGGTGAAGATCCTCGAGGGCTACGGTCTCACCGAGACCACGGCGCCGGCCACCGTGAACCTCACCGACAAGTTCAAGATCGGCACCGTCGGGCCTGCGCTGCCGGGTGTCGGTCTCAAGATCGCGGAAGACGGCGAGATCTGGGTGAAGGGCATCAACGTCTTCGCCGGCTACTGGCAGAACGACGCGGCCACCGCCGAGGTGATGGACGGCGAGTGGTTCAAGACCGGCGACCTCGGTTCGCTCGACGACGACGGCTTCCTCACCATCACGGGGCGCAAGAAGGAGATCATCGTCACCGCGGGTGGTAAGAACGTGGCACCCGCCGTGCTCGAAGACCCGATCCGCGCGAACCCGCTGGTGGGACAGGTGGTGGTGGTCGGCGACCAGAAGCCGTTCATCGCGGCGATCGTCACCCTCGACGCCGAGATGTTGCCGGTGTGGCTGGCGAACAACGGCCAGCCGGCCGACCTCACCGTCACTCAGGCGTCGGAGAACCCCGCGGTTCTCGCCGAGATCCAACGGGCGGTGGATGCGGCGAACGCCTTGGTGTCGCGGGCCGAGTCGATTCGCAAGTTCATCGTCCTGCCGACCGACTTCACGGAGGCGTCGGGACACCTCACACCGAAGCTCACCATCAAGCGCAACGTCATCCTGACGGACTTCGCGGGCGCGATCGAGGGCATCTATTCCGCGGCTCCCGCCACGGAGGGCCAGTCGCTGGTGCACTGAGCGCCGGTCGACGACCACACGCACGAAGAAGGGGCTCGCCATGGCGGCGGGCCCCTTCTCCTTTGTGCGCGCTCAGCAGGCGGTGAGCTTGTCCACCGCGGTGCCGAGAGTGGCGGTGCCACCGAGCACCACCACCTTCGTCGCTTTCAGACGCACGATCTCCTGAAGCACCGGCGCAGGCACGCAGTTCTGCTGCACCAGGTAGATCGGGTCGGCTCCCTCCCCCGCCACGGGCGCGGCGCTCAGCGCGTCGGGGAACACCAGGCCGCTCGCGAGGTACACCGTATCGGCAGCGGTGAACTGCTGGTTGATGGCCACAGCCGCCTCGAAGCGGTCGGCGCCGCTCGCGCGGGTGACGACGAACGGGGTCTCGAGCGCTGTCTGCAGCGCCTGGCTCACCGACGCCGTCCCGCCGACGATCTGGACGTTGGTGACGCCCATCCCGTCCAGCAGTGCGGTCTCGGCCGCCGTCGGCCTCGTCTCGGTGCCGTTGACGAGCAGCACGGGCCCGTTCTGCGCCACGGCCGCAGGTGAGGCCGCGAGCGCATCGGGGAAGTTGCCACCCGATGCGAGGTAGACCCAGTTCGACGTCGGGACACCGAAGTCTGGGTCGGCTATGAGGTTTCGCGACACCTCGAACCGGTCTGCACCCCAGATCCGGGTAACGGAAACGCTGTCAGGCAGCGCCGCGGACAAGGCTCGCATGATCACGTCATCTATCGAGGCAGGACCCCCGACGATAAGTACATTGCTAGGGGCGAGGCGGATGATCTCATTGGTCGTGCCGGTGGTAATCGACTTGACTTTAGTGAGTAGCAGCGGCGCTCCATGGACACCCGCCACCGACCCCGCGCTCAGCGCATCGGGGAACTTCTCCCCGCTCGCGAGGTACACCGTCTCGGCGTGCGTGAACGACCTCTTTGATAACTGCACGGCCTGGTCGTACCGATCCACCCCCTGAACTCGACTCACCGCCGGCGAGGCCGCAACCACCATAGTGCAATCGATGGTCTTCGGCGGGGCGTCTTCGAAGGTCGCCTTGACCGTGAACGTGGAGCTGCCAGCTGTCGTCGGCGTCCCCTCGAACTGGTAGGGCACGCGCTTCGTGGCGTCTCCGGTGAGGGTCACCCCGTCGGGAAGAGCCCCGGCGGAGATGGACAGACCCGCGTTCTTGTCGTAAAGATCGAGCGCCGAGGTCGCTGGAATGGCGATCCCCTGCACGGCCGTTGCGGGCGGGCACACCGGGTTGTACACCTCGACAGCGGAGGCCGGCGTCCAGGCGAGGAGTGAGGCTGCGACAGCCGCCGCGACGCCGGCAGCGCTCGTGAGCAAGAGAGGACTTCTCATGACGGATGGCTTTCCTACTGAATCGAGATGGTGGAGCGTCAGCAGGGCTTCAGCGCAGCGACATTGGTGCTGAGGGTGTTCGTGCCACCGAGCACGACGATGCGGGCGGGCTGGAGACGGTTGATCTCCTGAAGAACCGAGTGGGGCACGCAGTCGGTGTGCGCGAGGTAAACAGGGTTGTGGTCGACCCCCGCCACGGGCGCGACGCTGAGAGCGTCGGGGAAGGTCGCGCCGCTCGCCAGGTAGACGATGGCAGCAGTGCCGAAGACTTCGTTGTTCACCGATACCGCGACGTCGAACCGATCAGCACCTCCGTTGCGCGTCGTGGAGACGATGCCTGAGATGTCGGTCTCCAACGCCGCACTCACCGATGCGGGCCCGCCCGAGATTCGCACGTGCTGAACGCCGAGACCAGCGATCATGTCCTTCTCGTACTGGGTCAATGCCGGCTTCGAGCCATCGACAAGGAGGACCGCCCCTCCCACACTCACCGCCGCAGGCGACGCGGACAACGCGTCGGGGAAGTTGCTGCCGTTGGCGACATAGAGCCACTCACTCCGTGCAGCGCCGAAGGTCGTGTTCTGCAGCAGCGTGCGCGAGACGTCGAAGCGGTCAGCACCCCCGATCCGCGTGACGTCGGCCATCGGAAAGTCTGCCTGCAAGGCGGTCTCGACCGCCGGCGAGACGGATACCGGGCCGCCGACGATGACGATGTGGTGGGGCTGGAGCCGCGCGATCTCGGCCTTCGTTCCCGCAGTCATCGCGTTCGCCGGCGTCAGGAGGAGAGGCGAGTTGTGCAAGCCTGCCACCGAGCCGGCACTCAGCGCATCGGAGAACTTCTCTCCGCTCGCCACGTAGACGATGTCAGCACTATGGAACGACGCGTGCGCAACTGCATCGGCTTGCGCATAGCGGTCGGCCCCGCCGATGCGCGAGACGTTCGGCGTCGGGTACACGGCCATCGAAC
>BADC01000249.1 GCA_000333435.1 Corynebacterium-like bacterium B27
TTCGACGCCGACCTCATTCAGGCGCAGACCCAGGTGCTCGAGGCGCGGCGCCGCACCGACCCCGTGCTCACCATCGCGCCCGAGGCGACCTCGGCCACCACCGTCTACGGAACCCCGGTGCGCTCCCCGGGCGGCCCGAAGCCGCCGGAGGGCCCGAAGGAGCGGCTGGCGCGCAAGTCGTCGTCGCGGCGGCGGCGCGGGTTCTGGATCTTCGCCCTGGTGCTCGTGCTCGCCGCGGCCCTCGGCGGGAGCGCCTGGTACTTCGGTGCCGGGCCGGGCGCCATGACCACGATTCCGGATGTCGCGGGGCAACAACCCGACTCGGCCGTCGCCACCCTCACCGCCCTCGGCCTCGAGGCCACGCCGGCGAACCAGTCGAGCGTCACGGTACCGGCCGGGACGGTGATCGGCACCGACCCGACGGGCGGCAGTTCCGTGCGCAACGGCTCGGCGGTGTCGGTGCTCGTGTCGACCGGTCCGGCGATGATCCCGGTGCCCGACCTCTCCGGAATGGACCAGGCCGCAGCCACCGCGGCACTGCAGGGCGCCGGATTCACGGTCACTGACCCGCAGACGCAGTTCAACGGCGACACCGACTCGGGGGCCGTGCTCGCAGCGCTCGGCGCCGACGGCAACCCGCTGGGTGCCGAATACGGCGAGCAGCAGCCGGTGACTCTCGTCGTCTCGCTCGGACCGGTGCCCGACGTGGTCGGTCAGACGCTCGACGAGGCGAAGGCGACGCTCTCCGGTGTCGGTCTCGTCGGCGTCGACGGCTCGCAGGACTTCAACGACACCATCCCCGAGGGCCAGGTGTACGAGGCCGTCAACTCGGCCGACCCGATGGTGCCCGGGGCGTCGGTCACGCTCAACGTGTCACGTGGCCCGGCGCCGGTTCCCGTCCCCGACGTCATCAACCAGACCTGGGACAAGGCGAAGCAGACGCTCCTCGACGCCGGCTTCTCGCTCGACTACAACTTCGGCGCCGACCTCGCGCCGGGGCTCGTGCGCGTCACTGGCACGAACCCCGCCCCCGGCACCTCGGTGCCGAAGGGATCGACGATCACGGTCTCGTTCCTCTGACCGGGCGACTCAGCGGACCTTGAGCTCCTCGGCCACCAGGAACGCCAGCTCGAGCGACTGCATGTGGTTCAGGCGCGGGTCGCAGAGCGACTCGTAGCGCGTAGCCAGGGTCGCCTCGTCGATGTGCTCGGAGCCGCCGAGGCACTCCGTCACGTCGTCGCCCGTCAGCTCCACGTGGATGCCGCCCGGATGCGTGCCGACGGCTCGGTGCGCCTCGAAGAAGCCCTTCACCTCGTCGACCACGTCGTCGAATCGACGGGTCTTGTAGCCGTTGGGCGTGGTGAGGCCGTTGCCGTGCATCGGGTCGGTGACCCAGAGCGGCGTCGCGTCGCTCGCCTTCACCGTCTCGAGCAGCGGCGGCAGCGCATCCCGGATCTTGCCCGCGCCCATGCGCGTGATGAACGTCAGGCGGCCCGGCTCCCGGTTCGGGTCGAGCTTGTCGATCAGCCGCAGCACGTCGTCGCCGGTGGTCGTCGGGCCGAGCTTGACGCCGATCGGGTTGCGCACGCGGGAGAGGAAGTCGACGTGGGCGCCGTCGAGGTCGCGGGTGCGCTCCCCGATCCAGACGAAGTGGCTCGACGTGTTGTACGGCAGACCCGTGCGCGAGTCGATGCGCGTCATCGGGCGCTCGTAGTCGAACAGCAGTGCCTCGTGGCTGACGTAGAACTCGGTGCGCTTCAGCGCCTCGAAGTCGGCGCCGCAGGCCACCATGAACTTCACCGCGCGGTCGATCTCGCCGGCCAACTGCTCGTAGCGCACGTTGGCCGGGTTCGAGGTGAACCCCTTGTTCCAGGTGTGCACCTGGCGCAGGTCGGCGAAACCGCCCTGGGTGAAGGCGCGGATGAGGTTGAGGGTCGAGGCGGCCACGTGGTAGCCGTCGAGCATCCGGTTCGGGTTCGCGGTGCGCGACTCCGGGGTGAAGTCGTAACCGTTCACGATGTCGCCGCGGTAGGCCGGCAGGGTCACCCCGTTGCGCGTCTCGGTGTCGCTCGAGCGCGGCTTGGCGAACTGACCCGCCATGCGGCCCATCTTGATGACCGGCATCGACGCGCCGTAGGTGAGCACCACCGCCATCTGCAGAACGGTCTTCACCCGGTCTTTGATCTGGTCGGCGGTCGCCCCCGCGAAGGTCTCGGCGCAATCCCACCCTGCAGGAGGAAGGCGTGGGCGTTGGGCCGCCTCGGCCAGGCGGGTGCGCAGGGTGT
>BADC01000248.1 GCA_000333435.1 Corynebacterium-like bacterium B27
TCATCTCGGTCGACCCGCAGAACAGCGTGGCCACCATCGCGATCAACGGCAAGACCGCGGCCGCGGGCGTGACGATCCCCACGGCCACCTCGATCGACACGGTGGCCTTCAACGTGGCTGCGGGAACGCAGGGCAAGGTCTACCTCGACGACATCCGGCTCTTCCAGACCTCCTCGGAGCCGGCGGACTACGTGCCCACCCCGGTGCCGGTCGACACCGGCGACTACCAGGTGGGGGTGCAGACCTTCGCCGGCTGGCGGGAGGGGCACCACCAGGGCTGGGATGCGATCACCCCGTACCCGAGCCGGAAGCCCCTGCTCGGCTGGTACGACGAGGGCGACCCGGAGCTGACCGACTGGTGCATCAAGTGGCTGGTCGAGAACGGGGTGTCGTTCGAGCTCTCCTGCTGGTTCCGGCCGGTGGACGGCGTCGGGCAGCCGATCAAGTTCCCCTACCTCGGGCACCACCTGCACGACGGCCTCTTCAAGGCGAAGTACAAGTCGATGCTGAAATTCGCCATCATGTACGAGAACATCGGCAGCGGCGCCACCAACAGCAGCGACTTCCGCACCGTGATGGTGCCGTTCTGGATCGAGTACTACTTCCGCGACCCGAACTACCTCGTCATCGACAACAAGCCGGTGTTCTCCATCTTCTCGTTCCAGAAGATGAAGGACACCTTCGGTGGCACCACCGCCGGGGTGAAGGCCGAGATCGACTTCCTGCGCGCCGCGGTGCAGGATGCCGGCTTCGACGACATCATCCTCATCACGCCGCAGCCCTTGAGCGACGCCGCGACGGTGGGCGTCACCGCGCAGTACAAGTACAGCGTGGGATCGGTCGCCGCCTTCGAGGACGCCTACCAGATGAACCTCCTGCAGTGGCGCAGCACGACGGCGGTGGTGGATGTGCTGCCGACCATCTCGATGGGTCAGGACCAGCAGCCGTGGGCGCTGACGCCGGGCCTGTGGGCCGACGTGCCGACTTACGAGGCGAACGCCACCTGGGTGCGCGACGAGTTCATCCCGACGCTGCCGAGCACGAGCCTCGGGCGCTCCCTCGTGCTGGTCGACAACTGGAACGAGTTCGGCGAGGGCCACTTCGTCATGCCGAGTGCGCTCGCGGGCTTCGGCTACGTCAACGGCATCCGCAACGTCTTCGGCACCACCGCGGGCCCGTCGAACGTGGTGCCGACGGCCACGCAGCTGGCGCGGATCAACAAGCTCTACCCGGCCGGCCGCACGCAACCCCTACGGGAGATTCCGGCACCGGCGAAGCCCGACGACTACTGGCACCACTGGACCTTCGACACGGATGGCGACACCGAGGGCTGGGAGGACGACAGCAACCACCAGGTGATCAACATCCAGGTGGCCGGCGGCTACCTCACCGGCACCTCGACGGGCACCGACCCGGGCATCGTCTCGGCCGACCACCTCGGCATCGACGCGAAGCTGGCACCGTGGGTGAAGATCCGGATGAAGAGCGACACCCCCGCCGAGTACCTCTTCTTCACCACCGAGGCCGACGGCAGCTGGACCCAGGACAAAGGGGTGCAGATCATCAACGACGCGGCGAACGACGAGTTCGGCGTGGCCTACGTCGCCGTGTGGGGCAACCCGAGGTGGGTGGGCACGATCCGGCAGATCCGCGTCGACACGATGGGTACGCCCGGCGACTTCACGATCGACGAGATCGGCGTGGTGAAGGTGCCGTTGCCCTCGCCGGGCCTCCTCGTCGCGGGCAAGTACGACCGGGTGGCGCAGCCGAGCATCGCGAGCAACGGCACCCCGATGGTGCCCGCGTTCTGGGTGGCGGAGGCGACGGGCGGCCGCCCGGAGTGGCGGCCCGACACCCAGTGGTTCGTCGCCGTCTACGGCGGCACCTCGCTGATCGCCCAGATCGGCAGCAGCACGGCCCACTACGGCGCGACGAGCATCCACCTGGATGCTCCGCCCGTGCTCGTGGGCGGCCGGGTGCACGTGCCGGCGTCGCTGTTCCACCAGGCGCTCGGCTACACGGTGACCTTCGACACCACGACGCAGCTCATCACGATCACCCCGTGACGGCCGGCGCCGCGGGGTGCCGGCCGTCGAGTCGGTACCCCGCGGCGATCGCCGCGCTCAGGCCGAGGGGAGCAGCCGGGCCAGCTCCTGGCCCGCCGCCACCACGGCGTTCGCCGTGTCGTCGATCGCGTCGCTGCGGTAGTGGCTCTCGAGCCCGGCGACCGAGATCGCGCAGACGAGCGCCCCGCTCTCGTCCTTCACCGCGACCCCCAGTGACTGCACGCCCTCGGTGAGGGCGGCACGGTTCAGCGACCAGCCGCGCTTCCTCGTCGCCGCGATGCTCTTCAGGATGTCCTCGTCGGTCACGATGCCGTGACGGGTGCGGCGCTCCCCGCTCTGGGCGAGGAACCGCTCCACCTCCGCGTCGGGCAGGGCGGCCAGCAGGGCCTCGGCGGCCGCGCCCGCGTACATCGGGATCCAGTCGCCGATCTTCCAGCCGAAGACCTCGATCTCCGGCCCCGCGATGCGGTGCAGGTAGCGCGCCCCGAAACCCTCCCGCACGGCCAGCGACGCCGTCTGCCTCGTGCGTGCCGACAACTCACGCAAGATCGGGTCGGCCAGGTCGACGAGCGCCGTGCCGGCGCGCACCGCCTCGCCGTACTGCAGGAACTTGACGCCCAGGCGGTAGCGACCGGTGAGGGCATCCCGGTACAGCAGGCCGGCCTGCTCCAGCGAGGTGAGCAGCCGGAACCCGGTGCTGCGATTCGAGTCGATGGCGACGGCGACCTCGGTCGGTGTGAGGCCGTTCGGAGCCACCTTCAACGCATCGAGCACGCGCACCGTCTTGTCGATCACGGCGATGCGGGAACCGTTGGACCGGGTCGCGCCGTCTGTGTCATCCGCGTCGGGCACGGAGCCACCACCTTTCCTCGATCCGCCGCGCACTCCCCGCGGCCAGTGCGATCCTACATCTCGCCATCCGGGATCGAGGGGTCAGCCGAGTGCCGCGTCCTTCACCCGCCGCCGCGCTTGGTGGAGGATCGGTTCGGTGTATCCGCTCGGTTGTCCGAGCCCGTCCAGGATCAGCGCGCGAGCGGCGAGGAAGGCCTCGCCGTCGAAGTCCGGAGCCATCGCACGGTAGAGCGGATCATGGGCGTTCTGCCCGTCGACCACGACCGCCATCCGCCTCAGCGACTCCTCGACCTGCGACGGCGTGACGAGCCCGTGCAGCAGCCAGTTCGCCACGTGCTGCGAGGAGATGCGGCAGGTCGCCCGGTCCTCCATCAGCGCGACGTCATGGATGTCGGGCACCTTCGAGCACCCGACCCCCTGGTCGACCCAGCGCACGACGTAGCCGAGGATGCCCTGCACGTTGTTGTCGAGCTCCTCCTGCTTCTCAGCAGCGCTGTACCGGGAACCGCCGTCCGCGGCCAGCGGAAGCGTGAGCAGCGCATCGAGCGGCGCCCGGTCACGGCGCGCGAGCTCACGCTGCACCGCCGGCACGTCGACGCGGTGGTAGTGCAGCGCGTGCAAGGTCGCCGCGGTCGGTGACGGCACCCACGCAGTGCCGGCTCCAGCGAGCGGCTGCGCGATCTTCTGCTCGAGCATGTCGGCCATGAGGTCGGGCATGGCCCACATGCCCTTGCCGATCTGGGCGCGACCGGGCAGCCCGGCGGCGAGCCCAATGTCGACGTTCGACGCCTCGTAGGCGGCGATCCACGCCTGCGTCTTCATCTCCGCCTTGCGCACAAACGGCCCGGCGTGCATCGACGTGTGCATCTCGTCGCCGGTGCGGTCGAGGAATCCGGTGTTGATGAAGACCACGCGCTGGCGTGCGGCCCGGATGCACGCGGCGAGGTTGGCCGAGGTGCGCCGCTCTTCGTCCATGATGCCGACCTTGATGGTTCGTTCGGGCATGCCGAGCAGTTGCTCGACCCGCTCGAACAGTTCGACCGCGAACGCCACCTCCTCGGGGCCGTGCAGCTTGGGCTTCACGACGTACATCGCTCCGGTGCGCGAGTTGGCGAGCTCACCGAGCCCACGGATGTCGTGCAGCGACCCGAGCGCGGTCACGAGGGCGTCGAGCACCCCCTCGGGAACCTCCTCGCCCTGCTCGTCGAGCACCGCGTCCGTGGTCATCAGGTGGCCCACCTGCCGGATGAACAGAAGCGAGCGGCCGCGCAGCGCGGCGGCGGAACCGCTCGCCGAGGTATAAGGCCGGTCGGCGTTCATCCGGCGCTCGAACGAGATGCCGTCCTTCTCCACCACCTCGCTGAGCGTGCCCTGCATGAGGTGGAGCCAGTTGCGGTACCCGGCCGTCTTGTCGTCGGCGTCGACCGCCGCCACCGAGTCCTCGAGATCCATGATCGTCGTCACCGCCGACTCCAGCAGCACGTCTGTGACGCCGGCCGCGTCGAGGGCACCGATCGGGTGCGCGCGGTCGATCTGGATCTCCAGATGCAAGCCGTGATGCTCGAGCACGATCGCTTCGGGCGCGCCGGCGTCGCCGCGGTGGCCCACGAAGCGCGCGGGCTCGGCGAGGCCGGTGACGAAACCGTCGCCGAGGGTCGCCTGGAGGGCGCCGTCCGTCACCCGGTACGCCAGTACGTCGAGGTGACTCCCCTGGGCGAGCGGCACGAACTCGTCGAGAGCGGCGCGTGCCGCAGCGACCACCGCCTGGCCCCGAGCCGGGTTGTACGCCGCTCCCGGCGCCAGTTCACCGGCGCGCTCGATGGCATCCGTTCCATAGAGCGCGTCGTACAGCGAACCCCACCGCGCGTTGACCGCGTTGGCGGCGAAACGGCGGTTCGAGAGCGGCACCACCAGCTGCGGCCCCGACTGCACCCGGATCTCGGTGTCGACCCCGTCGGTCGTCACCACGAGCGGCTCGTCGTTCCCGCCCACGAGGTAACCGATCCCCTCGAGGAAGGCTCGGTAGGCAACCGGCTCGACGGGTCCGGGGGCGGCGCGATGGTAGTCGTCGATGAGTCGCTGCAGTTCGTCGCGGCGGGTGAGCAGTGCGCGGTTGCGTGGTGCGAAGTCGCGGATGATCGCGGCTGCACCCGCCCAGAACCGGTCGCTCGCCATGCCCGTCCCGGGCAGGGCCTCGCCCGCCACGAAGTCGAACAGCGGGCGAGCCACCATGAGACCCGCCGCCTCGACGCGCGCGGCCGATCGCTCGATCGGCCGGGTGGTGACCCCGCTCACCAGCTCGTGGTCGCGGAGGGATCCCCGGCCATGAAGTCGGCCAGACGGCTCATGAACATCCGGCGCAGCTGCAGCACGCCCTTGTCGGACTGCGCGAGGTTCTGCATGTCGGCATCCGCGATGTGGCGCATCGCCTGCTGGGTGAGAGCGTCTTCGATGTTCGCCAGGCGCGGGTGATCGACGAAGTCCATCAGCGTCTTCTCGCCCTTGATGATCATCTCGGCGATGTCCTCGGTCAACGGGTACTTCGCGAGATCCTCCTGCAGCTTCGCCTGCCGCTCGCGCCACACCTTCGCACCCTCCTCGTCGGTGTGGATCGCCTCGATCGAGAAGGTGCGGTGCGACTCGTCGTCGATCGGCACGCGCCAGGACAGGTTCTCCAGCCAGCCGATCCGCTGGCCGACCTGCAGGTGCATGACGTTCGGGAGCAGCACGGCCGAGTTGGCGTGCTGGCCGTTGTCGGTGTCGACGACCCGCACACCATAGGGCAGCCGTTCCACGGTGATGTCGCGCACGACCGCGAGATCGGGCGAGAAGCCCACCTGGGTCAGCGTCGGGTTCGCGGAGATGGCGTGTGTGTAGGGCACGTGCGCGTGATCGATCGTGTTCTCGGTGTTGATGTAGTAGTTGCAGTAACGGCGGTAGACCCGGTTGAACACCAGGGGCGCCGACATCATGTCGTGCCCGTTCTCGCGGGAGAAGGTCTCGATGTCGGGGAACGGCGGGGCGTCGCCCTCGCCGAAGTACACGAAGATGAGCCCGTGGATCTCCGTGAGGGGGTAGGTGCCGATCTTGATGCGCTTGATGAGGTTCTCGCTCTGCAGGGGCGCCTCGGTGCACTGACCGTCGGGGCCGTACTTCCAGCCGTGGAACTTGCAGCGCAGCGAGTCGCCCTCGACCGTGCCGATCGACAGCTTCGTCAGCCGGTGCGGGCACAGCGGTGCGGTCACCACGGCCGTGCCCTCCTCCCCGCGGTAGAGGGTGAAGTCCTCGCTCATGATGGTGATCGGCTTCGCGGTGCCGGCCGGCAGGTCTTCCGAGCGGTACACCGGTTGCCAGAAGCTGCGCAGCCACCGCCCGGCCGGCGTACCCGGGCCGGTCTCGAACGGGCTGAGCGCCTCGGTGGTGGGGGCGGGAGGCACAACGGAACTCATGATGACGTCCTTTCGCGGTCGACGTAGTCGGATTGATTGAGCACCCAGCCGCGATCGATGAAATCCTGGCGGGGAGGCGCGAAGACATCGATGAGGTGATGGGTTCCCTCACCGATGGCCCGGGTGGTGTGGATGTTGCCGGGCGGGATGATCGTGACCGACGGGCTGTGCACGTGCACGTGTTCGTCGGAGCGCCAGTCCTGCAGCCGCGCGGTCCAGGGCTGGCGGACGTGATGCACGTACTCGCCCCCCATGGTCACCGACGCCTGCTCGAAGTCGTCGTGGCTGTGCGGCGACAGGTGATCGGTGTCCCGCGGCCCGACCTGAGGCTCGAACCAGTTGACCATCAGCGATTCGGTGCGGAAGATCCGTCCGAAGCGCTCCGCATCCTGCGGCACCTCGGAGAGCGGATGCACGCGCACTCCGGATCCCGTCGCACCGCGAAGCGGGGGAAGCCCGCGGACCGACGGGTCGGGCGAGCGGAAGCTCGCCGCGTTGAGCGCGCGCGCCGCGATGTCGGCCGCCCGGGCCGAGAACACGCGCACCACGAACCCGACGGTGAGTCCGGTGGTGCGGGCCGGGCCGGGCGGAACGACCACGAACGCCGGCCCGGCGACCCGCACGGGGGCCTCCTCACCCGCCGCGATCTCGACCGATGTCTCGGCCATCACGAGGAGCGCATGCTCCTCGTCGGGGCTGTCCCGCTCGTCGACCTGCCCCTCGCCGATCCAGGCGACGTCGACCACGAAGTTCTGCGTGCGGTACGGCCACGAGTGCTCACCGGAGAACCGCCACCCGGGCGACAGCACGCCGGCGGCCTGAGCGGCGACCAGCTCGCCGCTGAACTCGAAGAATTGCGGGGGCCGCACCGGGTGAGGCGTCTGCACCGCCGGACCGTTCGTCACCATCGGACCACTTCTCCTTCACGCCGTCATTGGCATTCTTTGGCTTGTCGCGTAATACGAGATGTGATCTCGTAAGCTGCTACCCTGACTGTAGTGCGCCATCCCGCGCCGTGCAAGCGAGCGAACATCGGAGAACCCATGCAGCCGTCGAGTGAGCCACGGACGACGGCGGCCGCGCCGGCGGATCGGTCCAGCGGATCGCGGATCGCGGTCGTCGACAAGGCCGTGCGGGTCCTGGACATCCTGATGCGCGAACCGGCCGGGCTGACCCCGACCGATGTGGCAGCGGGCATCGAGACCAACCGGAGCACGGCTTTCCGCCTGCTGACCTCGCTCGAGCAGTCGGGGTTGCTCCAGCGCGAGTCCGGCACGGGCCGGTACCGCCTGGGGGTGAAGTTCCTCCAGTACGCCGAGAGCGTGCGGGCGGGCACCGCGCTCATCGACCTGGCCGAGCCGACCCTCCGGCGCCTGTCGGAGCACACCAGGCAGAGCGTGTCACTCGCCATCCGGGAAGGCTTCGGCGCGCGGTGCATCCACCGCATCCCGGGCCCCGAAGTCGAGGTCTTCGCCTGGAAGATCGGCGACTGGATGCCCCTGCACGCCGGAGCGGCGCCGCAAGCGCTCCTCGGCGCGCTGTCCGACCCGGAGGTCGAGCGCTTCCTCGCCCAGCCCGGCGAGCGGCGCACCCGTCGGGGCATCCTGGCCGACGACGACATCCGTGCGCAGGTCGCGGCGACGCGCCAGCGAGGGTGGTCGCTGAATCTGGCCGGCCTGACCGCCGGGGTGAACTCGCTCGGTGCGGCCGTTCGGGACGAAGCGGGTTCGCCGGTGTGCGCCATCTCGGTGGCCGGACTCCAGCACCACTACCAGGACGACACCATCGACCGCACGGCGGCACTGGTTCTCGCCGCAGCGGTCGAGCTGGCGGAGCTGCTGCGTCCATCCCAGCCTCTATCTCGCTGAACGAGACGACGTCTTGTATTGCGAGCGAAGTTGAGGCATGCTGACAATGCCCGTTCGAGGTCGAGCGGGATCGAGAGCAGCTACGGCGATGACGCCACGGAGAGAGGATCACGCATGATCACACGAGTCGGATCGATCACGCTGGATGTACCCGACCTGCAGAGATCGATCGAGTTCTTCACCACCAAGGTCGGTCTCGAGGTCACCGAGCGCGACGACGCCACCGCCTACCTGCGGTGCGCCGACCGCCACCACGACCTCATCCTCGAGCAGGCGGCCAACGGCGAGGCGGCGTTGCGTCACCTCAATCTCGAAGTGGAGGGCGACCTTTCCGAGCACGTGGCGCGCGCGGTCGCCGCGGGCGCGGTCGACGTCGGCCCGATCGCGCATCCGGGCGTCGCCGCAGCGCACGTGCTGGAGATCCCGTCCGGCTACGGCGTCAAGCTCTACACCGGCCTCGAGAGCGTGACGGAGCTACCGGCGAGTCCCTTGCAGCGGCCGTTCCGTTTCTCGCACTTCAACATCGCCGTGCCCGAGGTGGCTCCGATGATGGAGTTCTTCCAGGCCGCGTTCGATCTTCGCCCGTCGGACTGGATCGGCAGCAAAGAGGACCCCTTCCTGGCGTGGCTGCACTGCCCGGTGTTCAACGCACCGCACCACGGCGTCGCCATCCTCAAGGGCGACCCGAAGCTGCACCATGTCGCGTTCGACTACGAGTCGGTCTCCGGGCTCGTTGCGCGAGTGGACAACTACGTCGACGAGTCGCACTACCTGGTGTGGGGAATGGGCCGGCACGGCACCGGCGGAAGCGTCTTCGCCTACACCGAGGACGCGTCGGGCCTGCTGGTCGAGCTCGACTCCGGCATGATCTCGATCGGCGACGACCCCCGCTGGCGCGAGGCGCAGGTGTGGTCGCTCACCGATCAGCGAGCGATCGACGAGTGGGGCTCGGCCATCCCGGAGGAGTGGCTGGCCAAGCGCACGGCGTTCATCCGCCCCACCGAGACGCTCGACACGCTGTACGAAGCGCTGACCTGATCGGGGTGGCGGCAGCTGGTCATCCGAACCGCTGCCGCCAGCCCTTCGCTGCCTCAGGCGGCCGGGTGACGGGGCTCGAGCACGAGCTTGCCCCGCACATGCCGGCCCTCACTCAGGCGGTGGGCCTCGACGAGGGCCTCGAGTGGAAGACGCGTGATCGCCGGCGGGCGCACGGCTCCCCCTTCGACGAGCTCGGTGATCCGCTCGAGGTGCCCGCGGTCGCGGTCGACCGCCGGGCGGCGCACGCTGATGTCGTGCCGGCTGGGGTTCGCTCCCTCCGGCCCCGGCGCGCAGAAGACGAGCAGGCCGCCGGGCTTCACCACGGCGGCCGAGCGCCGCTGGACCTCGCCACCCACCGTGTCGAAGACGATGTCGAAACGCTCCCCCAGACTCGTGAAGTCGGTCTCGCGGTAGTCGATCACCTCATCCGCTCCGAGCGACACCACGTAATCGCGGTTGGCGGCGCTCGCGGTCGTCGTGACCACAGCACCGAGGTGCCTGGCCAATTGCACGGCGAAGCTCCCCACACCGCCCGCGCCGCCCTGGACGAGGATGCGCTGGCCGGCGCGGAGCTGGGCGACGTCCTCGAGCGCGTAGATGGCCGTGATGCCGGTGAGGGCCAGTGCTGCCGCCTCGGCGTGGTCGAGGGACGGCGGTTTCCGCGCCACGATGGCCGCCGCGACCGCGATGCGCTCGGCCTGCCCGCCGTCGGCCCCGCGCTCCGACACCCCGAACACCTCGTCACCGGCCGACCACCCGGATGACGCCTCCGCTTCACGGACGACACCGGAGAAATCGCGGCCGAGGATGTGGGGGAACGCGATGGAGTCGTATTTCGACGCTCCGGTGCGCACCTTCGGATCGGCGCCGTTGACGCTCGCCGCCCGCACGTCGACGACGACCTCACCCGGCCTCGCGACGGGGTCGTCGACCTCCACGACGTCCAAGACGTCCAATCCGCCGTATCCGGTGATCACCGCTGCGCGCATCCTCTGCTCCTTATTCTCCTGATCGGTCCTCGCGCGGGAGCCACGTGGGCTCGTCCGCGCCGAGGCGTGGCGTCGGGCGCGCCCATCGGCCGGGTGTCTCGGACAGGTCGAGCACCGGCCCGAGCGTCTTGAGCGTGCCGTACGCCGTGTCCGACACGACGGCACGCCGCTCGAACTCGTCGGCGGTCAGCCGCCCCGCCGCGGAGGCGACGTCGCCCAGCAGGCCTTGCCGTTGGATGAACATCGCCGTCTGACACAGCGACACGTTCACCGAGAAGCTGCCGCCCTCGCGCGCCCGCCGGCCGAGGGCCAGCAACACCCCGTAGGCACCGAGGTACCCGGTGTTGTAGTCGCAGGCCGGCGGGGCGATCAGCTTCGGTGCGCCGCCGGCGGTCATCGCGCCGTTCTCGTCGCAGATTCCGGTGACGGCCTGCGCCACCTGGTCCCACCCGGCACGCTCGGCGAACGGCCCGGTCGCGCCGTAGCAGGTGACCTTGAGGTGAACGAGGCCGGGGCGCAGCGCCAGCAGACCGTCGAGGTCGAAACCGAGAGCGGCGATCCGGCCCGGCCGGTAACCGTCGAGCACGACGTCGGCGGTGCGCACCAGCTCCGCGAGCTTCTCCGCGCCGGCCGTCGTCGTGAGGTCGAGATAGCAGCTCCGCTTGCCATGACTGGTGTCGCGCACGTGCTCCGGGATCTGGGGCAGCCGGTCGGCCGTCACCATGAGAACGTCGGCCCCGTGCTCGGCCAGGGTGCGGCCGGCGATCGGCCCGGCGAGGATGCGGGTGAGATCGAGCACGCGGACACCGGAGAGCGGCCGATCCCCCACCGGCAGCGGCTCCGCCGGAGCATCGCCCACCTTCTCGATCTCCACCACCGGGCGGCCGGCGAGCGCCGCCCCCTGCGG
>BADC01000247.1 GCA_000333435.1 Corynebacterium-like bacterium B27
CGCTCGAGGGCGAGGCCGGCAGCGGTGGCGCGCTCGCCCGGCCGATCGTGAATCTCGACGACCACCCTGAGCCCTACCGCCTCTACGAGTCGCTGCCCGCCATGCTGTTCGGCCTGGCTTTCCTCCTGAAGCGCCTGCCACTGCTTCCTTTCGTGGCGCACCTCACCGTGTCGACCGACGACCCCTGGGGCGGGGGAGGCGGCCCGGTTCCGCGACACGGTGACCGCACTCCCGAGTTCGCCGAGCTCGCGTCATCGCTCGGCTTCGAGCCGGTCGCCGAGACCGGCGGGTGGTTCTCCTGCTTCGACCGCCCCGAAGCCGCACTGCTGAGCTTTCGCAGCGAGTCCTCGGCCCCCGAGTTCCGGGTGGCGGCGGCCGACGAGCGCGAGCTCGACCGTCTCGTGCAGGTCGTCGGGTCGCGTCTGCGGTTGTGGCGGTCGGCGTGAGCGGCTGCTGAGCGCGGCGTTCAGGTGGCCCTCAAATGGGGCGCAAATGTTCGCGTGATCGGATGGGGTCGTGCCCCACCTTCCTCCCCGCAAACCGTTCTCTCCCCGTGCCGTGACCGCCGCGCTCGCCGCAGCCCTGCTCGCCGTGACCGTCGCCGGCTGCACGAGCGCCGCCGACCGAGGGGCGGATGCCGCCGCCTCCCTCGGTGCCGGTGAGGCGCCGGCCACGCCGTCGGTCGTGCTCGACGCGTTCGAGCCCGCCACGGGGTCGCTCACCGGCGGAACCGAGGTGACCGTGCGGGGCGAGGGCTTCGAGGGTGACCCGGGTGTCGCATCCGTCTCGTTCGGGGCGACCCCCGCGACGTCGTTCACCGTGGTCGACGACGCGACGCTGCGGGCGGTGACCCCCGCATCCGTCGATTACGCGGTCACCGCCGTGGCCGTGACCGTCGCGCTCGACGACGGCACGGAGGTGTCGACGGATGCGTCGTTCGGCTACGAGGTGCAGACCCCGGTCGACAGCCAGCTGAACTACGCCTTCACGTACTGGAAGGACTACAACCTCGCCGAGTGGGGCCAGTTCCCCGACAACGACTGCGGCAACTTCGTGAACCAGGCCATGCTCGCCCGCGGCTGGACGCAGAGCGCCGACTGGTTCAGCGAGTACGCCTCGACGGGCGACTACAGCCTGAGCTGGATCCGCGGCAACGAGATGGACGCCTACTTCGACTCCCGCCCCGACACGACCCGCCTCGAACTCACCCAGCGCGACCAGGTGAAGCTGGGCGACGTGGTGATGTTCGACTGGGATCCGCAGAACGACAACGGTGTCGACCACACGATGATGGTGTCGCAGGTGGTGCCGAACCTCGACGGCAGCATCGCCGTCAAGCTCGTGGGCCACACGGTCGACGCCCAGTACCGCGACCTCGACACCGCCATCACCGTCGAGAACCCCGGCGGCACCGCCCACTTCTGGTCCATCGCGTAGCCCTCTCCTCTCGACCCGTCACTTCTCGCCCTTCCCGCGGCGTTGTGGGGCCAGAACTGACGGGTCGCGATGAGGCGCCGCTGGGCCCGAGCCCCGGCAGTTCGACCGGTTCCCGTTGCCGGCCGGCGCCGGTCGCGTCAGGATGACAGGGTCCCACCCCGACGATGACCCGGGAGAGCATCCGTGAACGCCACCGACCCGATCGCCGACGTGGCGCGGCGCGTGTTCGGCTGGTCCCAGTTGCGACCCGGTCAGGCGGAGGCAATCGAGGCGGTGTCGGCGGCACCGATGTGCTCGCCGTGATGCCCACGGGCTACGGCAAGTCGGCCATCTACCAGATCGCCGGGCACCTCCTCGAGGGCCCGACCGTGGTCGTGTCGCCCCTCATCTCGCTGCAGCTCGACCAGGTGCGGCACATCGACGCGAGCACGGGAACGGCGGATGCGGTGGCCGTCAACTCGACGCAGTCCAGGCGCCGCAACGACCAGGCGTGGGACGCGGTGGCGTCGGGCGAGGCGGAGTTCGTCTTCCTCGCCCCCGAGCAACTCGCCCGGGAGGAGGTGGTCGACGAGCTCGTCGCCCTCGGCGCCGGACTCGTGGTCGTCGACGAAGCGCACTGCGTCTCGGCCTGGGGGCACGACTTCCGGCCCGACTACCTGCGGCTCGGCGGGGTGATCGAGCGGCTGGGTGGTCCGCGCATCCTGGCCCTCACCGCCACCGGATCGCGCCCCGTGCGCGAGGAGATCGTGCGCCGGCTCGGCATGCGCGAGCCGCGGCTGTTCGTGCGCGGCTTCGACCGGCCCAACGTGCACCTCGCGGTGGTGCGGCACGAGAGCGAGCACGACAAGGAACGCGCCGTGCTCGACCAGGTCGTCGCGGCCGCGAAACCGGGCCTGCTCTACGTGGCGACCCGCGCCGAGACCGAGCGCACGGCCGCCGAACTCGAGCGCCGGGGGCTGCGCGCGGCGGCCTACCACGGCGGGCTGCCGGCGGCCGAGCGGCGGGAGGTGCACGAGCGGTTCCAGTCCGACGGGCGCGACGGTTTCGACGTCGTCGTCGCCACTTCGGCGTTCGGCATGGGCATCGACAAGCCGAACGTGCGCTTCGTGGTGCACGCCGACATCACCGACTCGATCGACTCCTACTACCAAGAGGTGGGCCGCGGCGGCCGTGACGGCGAACCCGCCGACGCGACCTTGCACTACCGCCAGGAAGACCTCGGGCTCCGCCGCTTCTTCGCCGGCGGCAGCCCCGCCGCGAAGAGCGTCGACGCGGTGGTGCAGGCGCTCAAGAAGGGCGGCGCGCGCTCGTCGTCGGCCGCGCCGGGGCCGAGGCACGAACTCGGCGACCTCGTCGAGCGCACCGGTCTCTCGTCGCGCGCCGTCACGACCGTGGTGAACCTGCTGATCGAGGCCGGCCTCGCCGACGACGGCGCTGATGGAATCGCCCTCACCCGTGCGGTCAAGCCCGCCGAGGCGCGCGCCGCGATCGAGGAGCTGGCCGAGCAGCGGCGGCGCATCGACGAGTCACGCCTGGCGATGATCCGCGCGTACGCCGAGACCCTCGACTGCCGCCGCCAGTTCCTGCTCGCCTACTTCGGCGACGAGCTCGCCGAGCCCTGCGGCAACTGCGACACCTGCGAGTCCGGCACCGCCTACCACGAGAAGACGGCCCCGGCTGCTGCGGCCGATGCGGATGCCCGGCCCGATGCCGCGCCCCGCGCATCCGTGTTCCACGAGGGGCAGAAGGTGCAGCACACCGCTTGGGGCGCAGGGGAGGTCGTGAGCGTCGAGCCCGACCGCCTCACGGTGTTCTTCGAGACCGAGGGCTACCGGGTGCTCTCCCTCGAGGCCGTGCGGGAGCACGCCCTCCTGCGCTGACCCGCCGCTCGGCGCGAACGGGGGCTCAGCCCCCGAGGGCGGCGTCGACGATCGACTTGGCCTCCGCCTGCACGCGGCGCAGGTGCTCCTCGTCGACGAAGCTCTCGGCGTAGATCTTGTACACGTCCTCGGTGCCGGACGGGCGCGCCGCGAACCAGGCGCGGTCGGTGACCACCTTCACGCCGCCCACCGCCGCGCCGTTGCCCGGCGCGTGCGAGAGCTTCGCGATGATCGGGTCGCCGGCGAGCTCGGTCGCCGTGATCGCCTCCCCGTCGAGCTTCGCGAGCTGGGCCTTCTGCGCCTTGGTGGCGGGCGCATCCACCCGCTGGTAGACCGGGTCGCCGTACTCGGCGGTGAGCTCGGCGTAGTGCTGCGACGGCGTCTTGCCCGTCACGGCCAGGATCTCGGAGGCGAGCAGCGCGAGCAGGATGCCGTCCTTGTCGGTGGTCCACACCGTCCCGTCGAAGCGGAGGAAGGATGCGCCGGCCGACTCCTCGCCGCCGAACGCGACCGAGCCGTCGATGAGGCCGGGCACGAACCACTTGAAGCCCACCGGCACCTCCCAGAGGGTGCGGCCGAGCGAGCCGGCGACGCGGTCGATCATCGAGCTCGACACGAGCGTCTTGCCGATCGCCGCATCCTGCGACCAGCCCTCGCGGCTGGAGTACAGGTACTGGATCGCGACCGCCAGGTAGTGGTTGGGGTTCATGATGCCGGCGTCGGGCGTGACCACGCCGTGGCGGTCGGCATCCGCGTCGTTGCCCGTCGCGATGTCGTAGTCGTGCCGGCGGGTCACGAGCGAGGCCATGGCATAGGGGCTCGAGCAGTCCATGCGGATCTTGCCGTCCCAGTCGAGCGTCATGAACGCCCAGCGCGGGTCGACGGTCTCGTTCACCACCTCGAGGTTGAGGCCGTAGCGGTCGCGGATGAGCTCCCAGTACTCCACGCTCGCCCCGCCCAGCGGGTCGGCGCCGATGTGGATCTTCGAGGTGGCGATGGCGTCGAGGTCGATCACGTTCACCAGGTCGGCCACGTAGTGTTCGCGGAAATCGTAGGTGCCGGATGCCCGTCCCTCCCCTCGGGCGACCCGCTTCACCCCGGCGAGGCCGCCCGCGATCAACTCGTTGGCGCGGTTCGCGATCCAGCTCGTGGCGTCGGAGTCGGCGGGGCCGCCGTGCGGAGGGTTGTACTTGAAGCCGCCGTCGGCGGGCGGGTTGTGGCTCGGCGTCACGACGATGCCGTCGGCCTGGTCGTCGTGGCCCTCGCGGTTGTAGCGGAGGATCGCGTGGCTGACCGCGGGGGTCGGCGTCCAGCTGTCGCGCGAATCCGTCCACACCGTCACGCCGTTCGCGGCGAGCACCTCGAGCGCCGTGTCCTCGGCGGGCTTGGACAGGCCGTGCGTGTCGCGACCGATGAAGAGCGGGCCGGTGATGCCCTGCCCGGCCCGGTACTCCACGATCGCCTGCGTGATGGCGGCGATGTGGTCTTCGTTGAACGCCGTGTTGAACGACGACCCGCGGTGGCGCGAGGTGCCGAAGATGACCTTCTGCTCGGGGTCGCTCACGTCGGGGTGCAGCTCGTAGTAGGCCCGCACCAGGGGGGCGACGTCGATCAGGTCTTCCGGAAGGGCGAGGGTGCCCGCGCGCTCATGCATGCCCCAAG
>BADC01000246.1 GCA_000333435.1 Corynebacterium-like bacterium B27
GGGGTTGCGCGCGGCCCGGGCGTCGCCTGCCGTTCGAGGTCACCCGCTCCGGGCTCGGGTCGGACGCGGTGCTGCGCAACCCGCAGATCCGCACCGTGATCAGCCCCTACGACGACGGGCAGGAGCTCGTGGCCATGCCGGCCGTGCGGCTGGATGCCGCCCTCATCCATCTCGACCGCGCCGACCGCTCCGGCTCGGCGCGCTGCCTCGGCCCCGACCTCTACTTCGACGACCTCTTCGCGCTCGCCGCCGACCGCACCATCCTGAGTGCCGAGGCGGTGCTGCCCACCGCAGAGCTGGCGAGCGGATGCGAGGGCTGGTCGAACGTGGTCATCAACCGGTCGATGGTCGACTGCGTGGTGGAGGCGCCCGGCGGCGCGCACTTCACCAGCTGTGCGCCGGGGTATCCGCGCGACGAGGAGTTCCAGCGCGCCTACGCGGCCTCGGCGGAGTCGCCGGCCGCCTGGGCGGAGTTCCGCGAGCGGTTCATCGACGTCGACGACGCGGAGTACCGCCGCGCCGTGCAGGCGCTGCCCGGGAGAGCGGCATGACCGCGACACGGGAGTCGCGTGCTGGCGGGAGCGCCGCCGGTGCCACCGGGACGGGCGATGCGCCGACGCGCGCCGAGGTGGCGGTGGTCGCGTGCAGCGACCTGTTCCGGGGCGCGGGGGAGACACTCGCCAGCGCCGCCGGCACCGTGCCGACGATCGGCGCGCGCCTCGCCCGGCTCACCCATGCACGCCGGCTGCTGCTGAGCGACGGCGAGGCCACGCTCTACGCCGACACCCCCGCCATCGACGAACCGTTCCGCGAGCCCGAGGCCGCCCTCCCCTACAGCCGCCTGTTCGACCTCATCGCGCAGGGCCGGCGGCACGTCGTGATGGGAGCCGCCCAGCTCGACCGCTTCGGCAACCAGAACCTGTCGGC
>BADC01000245.1 GCA_000333435.1 Corynebacterium-like bacterium B27
GTGCCAGGCCCTGGAGGATCGGTACGGGCTGGCCGATGCGCGCCGACGCCTCCGGGTCGATGTGGATGTGGTGACGGTCGCCCGTGAGGCGGTAGAGCGCGGCCTGGTTGGGGGCGGTCGCGAACGAGCGCTCCTCGGGCCCGCCGCGGCCGGCTATGGGCATCGCCCGGCCCGGTCCGCGCTCGCCGCCGAAGCCGCCGACGCCGGGGGCGAAGAGTGACCAGGTCGCGGTGAACTGCTCGCACTCCACGATCACCTCGAAGATCGCGGCCGAGCCCTTGTCCCACACGTCGCCGACCCGTGCCGCGAGCCGCAGTTCGCCGGAACGCGGAAGCGCGGCCGCCACCTCGAGCCGCTGCGACCCGTGCACCGCGCGGTCGTCGAACGCGCCGGCGTCGGCCAGTACGTCGGGCGCCCACTGCGCGAGGGTGAGGCCGAACGAGGGGAGCACGCGCAGCCGCTCCTCGAACACGAGGTCGAGCCGATCGGCGGGGGCGCCCACGGCGAGGGCGTACAGGATGGCGTCGCGCTCGTCGTACGCGACCGTGCGCTCCCCGAGAAACCGCCCCGCCCACTCCCCGGCGTGCGTCGGCGTGGCCGCCGCGCCGGCAGCGCCCCGCGCACCCGCCCCGCTCATGCGCCGTACACCGGCTCGGGGGCCGCGCCGGCGGCGACGAGCGCGCGCACCACGTCGCCCACCTCGTCGGCCCGCCAGCGGCGCCCCGCCTCCTGCCGCGGCCCGTGCCGCCAGCCCTCCTCGAGGCAGATCGTGCCGCCTTGCACCTCGAGCACCCGCCCCGTGACATCGCCCGAACCGACGCTCGCGAGCCACGCCACGACGGGCGAGACGTTCGCCGGGTCCATCTGGTCGAATCCGTTCTCGGGTGCGGCCATCGCCTCGGCGAACGGCCCCTCCGTCATGCGGGTGCGCGCCGACGGGGCGATCGCGTTGACCGTCACGCCGTACCGCCCGAGCTCCTGCGCCGCCACCAGCGTGAGCGCAGCGATGCCGGCCTTCGCCGCCGAGTACGCCGCCTGCCCGACGCTGCCCTGGAGGCCCGCACCAGACGACGTATTGATGACCCGCGCCGAGGGCTGACGCCCCGCCTTCGACTCCTCGCGCCAGTACGCCGATGCGTGCCGGAGCGGCGCGAAGTGCCCCTTGAGGTGCACCCGGATGACGGCGTCCCACTCCGCCTCGTCGGCGTTCACGAGCATCCGGTCGCGCACGAAGCC
>BADC01000244.1 GCA_000333435.1 Corynebacterium-like bacterium B27
GGATCGATGGGTTGTGGTACGTGTCGCCGACGAGCGCGCGAAACATCCGCACGCCGTGCTGCTCGCCGAGGTAGCGCACGGGGCCGGCGTTCATGACGCCCTGCAGCAGCACCTGGTTCACGAAGTCGGAGCGCCCCTCGTCGGGCGGGTCGGCCGGCACCGTGAACACCTCGAGCGAGGAGCGAGGCGCGGATGCCTGCACCACGTTCCCGGCGATGGCGGCGGCCGCGACCGCCGCGACCACGGCGACCAGGATGGGCGTGCCGCGCCACCACGGCCGCCGCGGGCGGGCGCGGGCCGGGGCCCGTGCCGGCGATCTGCTCGTCTCCGTGGCGGCAGCGGGTTCCGCGAGGGGCTGCGCGGTGAGCAGGCCGGACGCCGCGACCGCGCGGTCGAGCGCCGCGTGCTCCGTGCGCAGGTGCTCGCGCAGCTGCGCCAACTCCTCCTCTGCCGCCTCGGTCGCGGCGTCGGCGGCGGCACCCGGGCGGTACACGGCGTGCTCCAGCGCGCGCAGGCGCCGACGCTCCGCCGTTGTGCCGACCACGCCGTCGCGGCGTTGCTCGAGCAGCGACCGGGCGTCGTGGCCGGCGGGCAGGGCGGCGGTGAGCCGGGCGAGCGCCCGGGCATCCGTGTCGATCAGCCGCAGGCAGTCGCGCGCTTCTGCTGCGGTGACCGACCGGCTCGCCGACTGCGCGCTACTCCTCGTAGCCGAGGTTGTCGTTCAGCACTTCCTCGTCGTCGTCGAAGATCGGGTCGACCTCGTCGGCCTCCGCGTCTTCGACGTCATCGAGTTCCTCGGTGTCGTCGAGATCGACGTCCTCGAGGTCCTGGTCGGAGAGGGAGAACTCCTTCGTCTCGTCGGGTTCGTCGATCCGTTCGTTCAGGTCGGACATCACTGCTCCTCATCGGGATGGGGTGGTGCGGAGTCGCGCCGATCCGCAATTCCCACCGTAGGCACCAGACGGCTCCGCTGTCGACCCGTGCGCGAAACCGCAGAGCTTGCCGCGCGCCGGAGCGGGGAGCGCGCCGTCGGTGTCTACTGGAGCAATGCAGTCCTTCGGAGCAATGCAGTCCCTGTGGCGCGCCGGCCGCCGGCCCCTCCTCACCCAGCCGTTCGTCGCCGGTGAGGAGTACGACGACGTCGTGGTGGGTGCCGGTCTCACCGGGCTCGCCACGGCGCTCATGCTCGCCGAGGCCGGCCGCCGGGTGGTGGTGCTCGAGGCGCGCGAGATCGGGTCGCTCGCCACCGGCAACACGACCGGCAAGATCTCGCTGCTGCAGGGCAGCCGGCTCTCGACCATCCGCGCGCACCATTCGCGGCGCATCCTGCAGGCCTACGTCGACTCCAACCGCGAGGGTCAGGAGTGGCTGCTCGACTTCTGCGAGCGCGCCGGCGTGCCGGTGCAGCGCCGCACCGCCTACAGCTACGCGCAGCATCCGTCGGCCGCGGCCGACGTCGAGGCCGAGCACCGCGCCGCCCGCGAGGCCGGCCTGCCGGTGAGTCTCGTGGAGATGGCCGATGTGCCGTTCCCGTTCGCCTTCGGCGTGGCGTTGCCCGACCAGGCCCAGTTCGACGCGATGGACCTGCTCGAGGCGCTGGCGCGCCAGTTCATGGCGGCCGGCGGCGTCATCCACACCCACGTGCGCGTCACCGGGGTGCGGGCGAGCTCGCCGGCGCGGGTGCTGACCACGGCGGGCGAGGTGCGGGGCGGCGACGTGGTGCTGGCCACCGCGACGCCCATCCTCGACCGGGGGCTGTACTTCGCCAAGACGCACGGCCAGCGCTCCTACGCGATCGCGATGGAACTGCCGGATGCCGGGCCCGGCGATCTCCCGGAGGGCATGTACCTCTCCATCGGCGACAGCGGGCACTCCCGTTCGGTGCGCACCGCCCCGCGCAACGGCCGCGACCTGCTCGTGCTCGGCGGCAACGGCCACGAGGTCGGCCGGCCGGGGGAGGAGTCGGAGGCCCGCCGGGTCGACGACCTGCGGGAGTGGGGCGAGACCTACTTCCCGGGCGCGCGACTCACCCACGCCTGGTCGGCGCAGGACTACGAGTCGCACAACCTCATCCCGTTCGTGGGGGCGCTGCCGCGGGGGCGCGGGCGCGTCTTCGTGGCGACCGGGTACGCGAAGTGGGGCATGACGAACGCGGTGGCGGCGGGCATCCGCATCTCGTCGGAGATCTTCGGCGACCGCTGGAGCGACCGGCGGCACTGGCACCAGGTGCTCGGCACCCGGATGACCAGACCCGCCGATCTGGCCCGCGGCGCCCGCGCCGGCGCGGAGGTGGGCGTGGCCGCGGTGAGCGGCTGGCTCGGCGCCGAGCAGGAGCCGACCCCGGTGCCGCAACCCGCGGAGGGCACGGGTGTGGTGGCGAACTCGAAGGGGCGCCCGGTGGGCATCTCGACGGTCGGTGGAACGACCTGCGCCGTCAGCGCCGTGTGCCCGCACCTGAGCGGCGTGGTGCACTGGAAGACGGCGGAGCGCTCTGGGGATGCCCCGCTGCACGCCTCCCGGTTCGCGGCCGACGGCACGCGCCTCGAGGGTCCGGCACTCAGCGACCTCAAGCGCCTCCCGCGCCGAACCCGCAGGAAGGCCCGGTAGCATCGGGCGTATGACGCTCGTGGGGCAGGAGTCGCTGATCCGGCAGACGACTGCGGGAGCGGTGCGCGGGGCACGCGAGGGCGGCGTGCTGAGCTGGAAGGGCATCCCGTTCGCGGCGGCGCCCGTGGGGGAGCGGCGCTTTCGGCGGCCGGTCGCGCCGGAGCCCTGGCACGAGCTGCGCGATGCCACCCGGTACGGCCCGATGGCGCCCCAGCGTGTGCTGCGGTCGATGGAGGTCGACCCGGCCATTCCGATCAGCGAGGACTGCCTGAGCCTCAACGTGTGGGCGCCGCGAGGGGCCGGGGCGGGTGCCGGAGCCGGCAAGCCCGTCATGGTGTGGATCCACGGCGGCGGCTACTTCCAGGGCTCGACCGGCCAGCGCTACTACGACGGGCGGCACCTCGCGGCGAACGGCGACGTCGTCGTGGTGAGCGTGAACTACCGGCTCGGCGTGCTCGGATTCGTCGACTTCTCGAGCCTGTCGGCGAGCTCGGGCGAGTCGAGCTTCGGGCACGGCTTCGACTCGAACGTGGGCCTTCGCGACCAGATCTTCGCGCTCGAGTGGGTGCGCGAGAACATCGCGCGCTTCGGCGGCGACCCGGGCGACGTGACGCTGTTCGGGGAGTCGGCGGGCGGGGCATCCGTCATCGCTCTGATGGCCTCGCCGCCGGCGGCCGGGCTGTTCCACCGGGCCATCGCCCAGAGCGCGCCGGTCACCTCGGTGTACGGGCAGGCGCGGGCGGCGAGCGTGGCGCGGCGGTTCCTCGAGATCGTGGGCATCGAACCCGAGCGCGCGCAGCGGCTGCGCCAACTCGACCCGCT
>BADC01000243.1 GCA_000333435.1 Corynebacterium-like bacterium B27
CGGTGGCGCGCGAGGCATCGACGTGAACGCGCTCAACCCCGGTCGCATCTGGAGCACGGGTTTGTCGCGCCACATGTCGACGCCCCCTGCCGCGTTCGAGCCCGGACACAGCGACGGTGTCTCGGTCAAGGACATCCCGCAGGGCGCGGCCACGTCGGTGCTGCTCGCCGCGTCGCCGCTCGTGGAGGGGGTCACCGGCCGGTACTTCGAAGACGCGCAGGAGGCCGAACCGTACGTCGAGGGGCTGCGGCGCGGTGTGGCGGCCCACGCCGTCGACCCCGACGACGCGGCACGGCTGTGGCGGCTCTCCGAGCGGATGCTCGACGGGGAGGCCGCGGGTCTGGCATCCTGACGCGCATGGGCATCGAGGTGCGGCCGGCGACGTCGTTCGACGACGTGCGCACGATGGTCGGCCCGAAGCGGCCCGACGCGAACGTGTGCTGGTGCCTCAGCTACCGCATCCCGTCGAAGCAGAACCTCGCGCTGCACGGGCCGGAGCGCGGTGCCCTCGTGCAGGACCTGGTGCGCCAGGACCCGGCACCGGGGGTGCTCGCCTACGACGGCGACGAAGTGGTGGGGTGGGCGGCCGTGCATCCGCGGGCCGACACGAGCTTCGCGCGCAACCGGAGGATTCCGCAGGTCGACGACCTCGACGTCTGGTCGATCTGGTGCATCCGGGTGCGGCCCGGGCACCGCGGCTCCGGCATCTCGCACGACCTGCTGGCGGGAGCGGTCGAGTTCGCCCGCGACAACGGGGCACCCGCGGTGGAAGGGTACCCGGTCGACAACGGCGGGGCGAAGGTCGACCTCACGATGGCCTACGTCGGCACCCGGGCCCTGTTCGAGAAGGGCGGCTTCACGAAGGCCGCCGACACCACCTCGGTGCTGAACGGCTTTCCGCGCGTGCTGATGCGCCTCGACCTCACCTGACCAGGCTCAGCGCGCGCAGCCCTCGCCGAGCCGGAAACTCAGGGCGTCCGC
>BADC01000242.1 GCA_000333435.1 Corynebacterium-like bacterium B27
GTTCATCTACGTGTTCAACGTCGACGAGGCCATCCTGAACGATCAGGGGCGAAAGGATGCGCTGGCCGCCCTGGTCGCGCCGGCGCAGGCGATCTTCCTCGACGCCAAGCTCGAGTCCGAGCTGATCGACCTCGACCCGGCCGATGCGGCCGAGTTGCTCGCGTCGACCGGCCAGGAGGAGAGCGGCCTCGACCAGCTCGCGCGCATCGGCTTCGACACGCTGGGTCTGCAGACCTACCTCACGGCAGGGCCGAAGGAAGCTCGGGCCTGGACGATCGGCAAGGGCTGGACGGCGCCGCAGGCGGCCGGGGTGATCCACACCGACTTCCAGAAGGGCTTCATCAAGGCCGAGATCATCTCGTTCGACGACCTCGTGGCGACCGGCTCGATCGCCGAGGCCCGCGCGAAGGGCAAGGCGCGCATCGAGGGCAAGGACTATGTGATGCAGGACGGCGACGTCGTCGAGTTCCGCTTCAACAACTGATCACAGGCACTCCTGATGAGCCCACAGATCTTCGTCGTCTGCTGGGGCGTCTTCGCCTTGCTCCTGGGAGCGCTCTTCGCTTTTCGGCCCGACATCGTCATCCGCGCGTACAGGTGGAACCTCGGCAACTATCCGCTCGGAAGGCGCCTTCGCAAACGAATGGCACCGCAGCCATGGACGACGACGTTCTACCGAGTCTCCGGAGTCCTTTTCATGTGCGTCGGTGCAGTCGTCGGTACCCTCGCGGCGCTCGGCATCATCCGCGTCGACCGGCCGTGACGCCGTGGACGAAGGGAAGCACGCAGAGGCGATTCAGTTCGTCCGAGTGGAGTGGCGGGCGAGGCGTCCCCACTAAAACGCCCCGGACGGCCGCGGCGTCGGCCGGGTGCGCCTATGATCGCGAACAGTGACCGGGCTGCGGCGTGCGCGTCGGCCGGGGGTATCCGCTCGAGGAAAGGACGGCCGATGACGGCAGCAGGTGCAGGCGACGGAACACGTGGCGCAGGCGGACTTCTCGTCGTGGCAGGCTCGCTGTTCGTGGCGGCGGGAGCCGGGGCGTGGGCCGCGGTCACCGCGCAGTTGCGGGCGGAGAAGATCACGGTTCCGCCGAACGCACGCCTCGTACCCGGGGCACGCGTGCAGGGCCCGGTGTCGGCGTTCGCCGAGGCCGACGTCATCAAGGGCAATGCCGAGCGTGGTGCCGGCGGACGCACCTTCGCCGACATCTCGGAGGCCTTGCGGGGCGTCGACGGGAAGAGCGAGGAGGCGGCCGAGCTGCGCAAGCACAGTTTGTCGCTCTCGACAGCTGCCGCCCTGCGCACGGCGCTGATGACCTCCGTGCTCGCCTACGGCGTGAGCGCGCTCGTGGTCGGTCTGGGCGGCGTCTTCGTCATCGCGGGCGCCCTCCTGCGCCGGCGTGCCTGACCGTTTCCCTTGCGCCCGAATCGCCACCGTGCAGCACGCATCCGGTGTGCTGACAGCAGCGGCACGACAGCTGAAAGTACGTCCAGCTCCGGTACGTCGTGAGACGACTAGTGAGTGGTTCGGGATCTTGGCACGACCATCCGGCGGCCTTCGTTATTGCCATGGTCGCCACCGTGGCAGACGCCGCGCTGCAGCCGCGTCGAGCAGCCGCGTCGTTGCATCAGGTCGTTCGGCTCGCGGGGTAACGAGTAGCGTCATTAACGCTTCGCGTTATATAATCGGAGGGTGATCAGATCGTTTGGTGGCAAGGACACCAAACGGATCTGGGAGCAGCAGTACGTCAAAGGCGTTGACCGGACGGTGCAGCGGGCGACCTTGCGGAAGCTCGAGTTGATCCATGCGGCCAAGGATGTCGAAGATCTGCGCGTTCCACCGGGAAACCGGCTGGAGCGGCTCGTCGGCGACCGTCGTGGCCAGCACAGCATTCGAGTCAATTCTCAATGGCGGATCTGCTTCGTGTGGAGAGATGGAGGTGCGGAAGATGTCGAGCTCGTCGATTACCACTGAGGCCGACCTGATCGAGCCGATCCATCCGGGGGAGATCCTGATGGAGGACTTCATCGGGGGATTCGGGATCACGCAGAACAAGCTGGCCGTATCTATCGGCGTGCCGCCGCGGCGGATCAACGAGATCGTGCACGGCAAGCGCGGGATCTCGGCTGACACGGCGATTCGACTCGCGCGGTACTTCGGGACGTCAGAGGAGTTCTGGATGAATCTGCAGTCGAACTACGAGCTGCGGCTCGAACGTCGAGTGCTGCGGGATCGATTGACGGAGATCACCCCGCTGCAGGTGGCGTAGGGAGAGTCTCCCCGCGCGACCGTCCGTTCGTGACACAGCTGTCGGCGTCGCACCGCGGGTTCGCATACCTCATCGGCTGAACGAGGCCGCAGTCGAGTCGATAAGTGCGATCATGGGGAAAAGCAGCCAGCAGTGGCGCCCTGAGGACTGACATGGTGGAACGCGCGCGACTCGACGAACTGGTCGATCAGGAGTGGCAGAAGTGGCTCGAGCAGAAAAGGGTTCGGCTCGCGAAAGGCGACGATCTCACCGCTGAGCGTCGCGTTGAGCACGTCCTGTACTTTCGGCGGAGACTCGATGCACGCCGCGCCAGGATCGCTATCAACAAGACCCGCGCCGTGCGCCTGCTGAGAACCGACGGCCACCCCCGATGGATCCTGGAAGCGACCGCGCCGGAAGATCTGCACGATGAATCCGTGCGTCACTCGCTGAGTTTCATGCTGACGATCGCACTGATGTGTCAAGGCACCTACGACGGATTCGGTGCGCCGATCGTGCGGGGGAAGGGGGCAACGTCGAGTAGGGTGCCGTGAACTGCTCATGCCTGATTTCGGCCCGTTCTGGGGGGAGAGCGACCGAGCGCTCGCGGGCTAGTGTCGGCCCATCGAGACCGTCCCTCTGACGAACGGCTCGCGAGGGGGCACGGATGCACGAACGGCACGCCGATCAGCACGGCGAGCGGCCCGCCGGGCTGCTGAGGGGCGACGCCGGGTTCGACGGCGCCATAGCCGACGGGCTCTTCAACCGGGTCGACGCTGCAGTGGGTGCAGGGGCGGCGACCGCGGGGTACGCACCCGACGCGATCGTGTTCCCCGAGACGGAGGAGGACGTCGTCGAGATCGTGCGCACCGCCCGTGAGGAGGGGCAGCGCATCGCGGTGCGCTCGGGCGGGCACAGTTGGGTCGCGTCGTCGGTGCGCGGCGACGGTGTGCTGGTCGACCTCGAAGCCTTCGACGGCGTGCGAATCGACGTCGCCGGCCGAACGGCGATCGTCGGCCCCGCCGTCCGCGGCGCGCAGCTGTCGGCGATGCTCGCCGCCGTCGGGCTGGCGTTCCCGGTGGGACACTGCGGCAACCCCGGCGTCGGCGGATTCCTCCTCGGCGGCGGACTCGGGGTCAACTGGGGTCACTGGCTCCCCGCCTGCTTCTCGGTGACCCGCGTGCGCATCGTCACCGCCGAGGGCCGCGTCCTCG
>BADC01000241.1 GCA_000333435.1 Corynebacterium-like bacterium B27
TGCGTCGGCGCCTGACGACCTCCGCAGCTGCGTCTCGCCCCACACGCCGCGCGTGCTGTTCGAGCGGAGCGCCGACGCGAGCGACTCGGCCGTCGACCGCAGCCGCTCCTCCGACTCGGTGGCCGACTTGAGCTGCTGGGCGAGCTCGCCGTACTGCTGCTGCCGCTGCGTCTCGAGCTCGACCACCTTGGCCTGCACGGCCTTCAGGCTCTCCTGCACCGGACTCAGCGCCACGAGCACCTTGCCGTCTTCTTTCACGCGCGCCGCCTCGGCCTCCTGGAGGGAGCGCAGCCGCTCCTGGAAGTCGGCCAGCCGGTGCTCCTGGGTGGCGATCTGGTCTTTGAACTGCGTCTCCTGCTGCGCCAGACGCTCCTGCGACTGCTCGCGGAAGAACAGCAACTGTGCCTCGAACTGCTCGCGCACCTGTACGTTCTGGTCCCGCAGGGCGGTGGTGGTGGCGTCGGCGGCCGCCAGTCTGCTCTGCAGTGCGGCGCGCTCTTCGGTGAGTTCGCGCATCCGTTCGCCCGCCTGGGCCACCTCGGCCTCGAGGCGGGCACGCACCTCCGCCTCGGCGCCCGCTCCGTCGGCGGGAACGGCCGTGCGGGCGCGCAGGACGAACCACACGGCGGCGGCGCCGACGACGATTCCGACCAGGAGACCGATGAGGAGGGGGGCGAGTGCGTCCATGCTGACAGTGTGTCACCGGCCACCGACACCGGCGTTCACGCCACGGCGGAGAACACCTATGCTTGCCTGCAACAGCTCGTAGGAAGAAGTGGGAACCATGTCTGAAACACGCCCCGTCGTCGATGTTCTGAGCGAGTCCGATGTGCTGCCCGTGGTGAACCACTGGGTGGCCGGGGCGGAGTACGTGAGCTCGAGCGGGCGTACGGCGCCGGTCTACGACCCGGCGCTCGGCGTGCAGACCAAGAACGTGGCGCTGGCCGACCAGGCCGAGATCGACGCGGCGGTCGCGGCGGCGAAAGCGGCCTTCCCGGGGTGGCGCGACACGTCGATCGCGAAGCGGCAGCAGGTGCTCTTCGCCTTCCGCGAGCTGCTGAACGCGCGTCGCGGCGAGCTGGCCGAGATCCTGACCAGCGAGCACGGGAAGGTGCTGAGCGACGCGGCGGGCGAGATCACGCGCGGCCTCGAAGTGGTGGAGCTCGCCACCGGGTTCCCGCACCTGATCAAGGGCGAGTACTCCGAGAACGTGTCCACCGGGGTCGACGTGTACTCCACCAAGCAGCCGCTCGGCGTGGTGGGCATCATCTCGCCGTTCAACTTCCCGGCGATGGTGCCGATGTGGTTCTTCCCGATCGCGATCGCGGCGGGCAACACCGTGGTGCTGAAGCCGAGCGAGAAGGACCCGTCGGCGGCGAACTGGCTGGCGGCGCTGTTCCAGGAGGCAGGGCTGCCCGACGGTGTGTTCAACGTGCTGCACGGCGACAAGGAGGCGGTCGACGGCCTGCTCGAGCACAAGGATGTGAAGTCGATCTCGTTCGTGGGCTCGACCCCCATCGCGCACTACATCTACGAGACCGCGGCGCGCAACGGCAAGCGCGTGCAGGCCCTCGGCGGTGCGAAGAACCACATGCTGGTCCTGCCGGACGCCGACCTCGACCTGGCGGCCGATGCCGCGATCAACGCCGGCTTCGGGTCGGCGGGGGAGCGCTGCATGGCGATCTCGGTGCTCGTCGCCGTCGACACCATCGCCGACGAGCTCGTGGCGAAGATCACCGAGCGGATGGGCACGCTGAAGATCGGCGACGGCCGCCGCAACTGCGACATGGGCCCGCTCGTCACCGAGGTGCACCGCGACAAGGTCGCCTCCTACATCGACCTCGCCGCCGCCGACGGTGCGACCGTGGTGGTCGACGGGCGCGGCATCGAGGTGGATGGGGCATCCGATGGTTTCTGGCTCGGCCCGACGCTGATCGACGACGTGCCGATCACCTCGCGGGTCTACCTCGACGAGATCTTCGGCCCGGTGCTCTCGGTGGTGCGGGTGCACTCCTACGAGGAGGGCGTGGAGCTCATCAACAACGGCGCGTACGGCAACGGCACCGCGATCTTCACGAACGACGGCGGGGCGGCGCGACGCTTCCAGAACGAGGTGGAGGTCGGGATGATCGGCATCAACGTGCCCATCCCGGTGCCGGTCGCGTACCACTCGTTCGGCGGGGTCAAGGATTCGATCTTCGGCGACTCGAAGGCGTACGGGCTGGCCGGGTTCCGCTTCTTCACGCAGGAGAAGGCGATCACCTCGCGCTGGCTCGACCCGTCGCACGGCGGCATCAACCTGGGCTTCCCCCAGAACTGAGCGCCCCGGAGCCGCGTCGGCGCCCGGGTAGGATGGATGCCCGTGGCTCTCACTATCGCGATCGTCGGACTCCCCAATGTGGGCAAGTCCACCCTGTTCAACGCTCTCACCAAGAACCAGGTCCTGGCGGCGAACTACCCGTTCGCCACCATCGAGCCGAACGTGGGCGTGGTGAACCTGCCCGACCCGCGGCTGGAGAAGCTCGCCGAGATCTTCTCGAGCGAGCGCATCCTGCCGGCGCCGGTGTCGTTCGTCGACATCGCGGGCATCGTGAAGGGCGCGAGCGAGGGCGAGGGGCTCGGCAACAAGTTCTTGGCGAACATCCGTGAGGCGGATGCGATCGCGCAGGTCATCCGCGGGTTCGAGGACTCGGACGTGGTGCACGTCGACGGCAAGGTCGATGCGGCCAGCGACATGGAGACGATCAACACCGAGCTGATCCTCGCCGATCTGCAGACGCTGGAGAAAGCCGAAGCGCGCTACGAGAAGGAGGTGCGTGGCAAGAAGCTCGACCCCGTCGTGCTCTCGACCGCGCAGGCTGCGCGGGCCTACCTCGACACGGGTAAGCCGCTCTCGACCTCGTCGATCGACCTCGCGCCCATCAAGGAGCTC
>BADC01000240.1 GCA_000333435.1 Corynebacterium-like bacterium B27
ATGCGCGGGGCGGGCGGATGCGCGGGGTGAGGCGGATGCGCGGGGCGGGTCAGGCCGGGACGGCGGCCAGCTCGTCGTAGGTGGCGAAGCGGATGGCGACGTCGCTGCCGGTGAAGTTGCCCACCCAGCCGTCGTCGTCGTGGAAGAACCGCACCGACACGTAGTCGGGGTTCGTGCCCATGTCGAACCAGTGGGTGGTGTCTTTCGGCACCGAGAGCAGGTCGCCCGCCTCGCAGAACACCGCGTGCACCTTGCCGTTCACGTGCAGGTAGAACACGCCGGAGCCGCGCGCGAAGAAGCGGTCCTCGTCGTCGTCGTGCTGGTGCTCGCTGAGGAACTTCTGGCGCGCGGCGGCGGCGTTCGACCGGTACTCGTCGCTGTCGTCGGGTGTGATCGACACGACGTCGACGAGGCTGTAGCCGTGCTCGGCGTTGACCTGGTCGATCTCGGCGCGGTAGGCCTCGAGCACCTCCTCCTGGGTGGGCTCGGCCGACAACTCCTTGAGCTCCCAGCGGCTGAAGCGTGCGCCGAGGCCGGCGAGCACCTCGCGGATGGTGTCGGCATCCCGGGTCTGCAGCTCGGGGGTCTGAGGGTCGGAGTCGTTCCACACGGTGAGCAGGGTCATGCCCCCAATGCTAAGCCTCCTCTCCTGCACAATTCCGCCCGTGGGCGCGCGAGGTAACAGATCGCAACACAATTCGTCGAATGCCTCGCCGACAGCGTTGAATCGACTCTGCAATCACAGCCCGCCGGCCATCCCTCCGGCGCTCCACCCTCCCGAAGGAGCCTTCCATGGCCATCATCCGTCGAGCCGCCGCCGTCACGGCCCTCGCTGCCGCGGGCATCCTCGCCCTCTCGGCGTGCGCCCAGTCGAGCACCTCCTCCGAGGGCGGCGAGAGCACCTCGGCGGCGGTCACCGCATCGGCTCCGCTGCCCGCACCCTTCGACGGCGACCCGGTGAAGGTCGCCCTGGTGCGCCAGAGCGGCGCCGGCGACTACTTCGAGGCGTGGGGCGCCGGCGCCCAGGCGCAGGCGAAGTTCGCGAACATCGACCTGCAGGTGACGGATGCGCGCAACGACAACGCGAAGCAGGCCAGCGACCTCGAGCAGGCCATCGCGTCCAAGCCCGACGCCATCATCATCGACCACGGCCAGACCGACACCCTGCAGCCGCTCGTCACCGAGGCCGTGCAGGCGGGCATCCCCGTGGTGGTCTACGACCTCGCCCCTCACGACTCCACCGGGGTCATCACCACCAGCCAGTCCGACGAGTCGATGGCCTCCGGTGTGCTCGACCAGCTGATCGACGACGTCGGCGACGGCGCGAAGGTCGGCTATGTCTCGGCCGAGGGCTACGCGGCGCTCGACCGCCGTGCCGTGGTCTGGAACGACTACGTGAAGAAGCACGACCTCGACGTGGTGTTCTCCACCGGCAAGGTCACCGAGTCGACCGCCACCGACAACATCCCGCTGGTCGACGCCGCTCTCAAGCAGAACCCCGACGTGCAGGCCATCTTCGCGCCCTACGATGAGATCACCAAGGGCACGGTGCAGGCCGTCATCCAGAACAATCTGCAGAGCAAGGTGAAGGTGTACGGAATCGACATCTCGAACGCCGACATCGAGGTCATCACCGCCGACGGCAGCCCGTGGGTGGCCACCTCGGCCACCGACCCGGCCGCGGTCGGCGCCGGTGTCGTGCGCTCCCTCGCACTGAGCCTCGCCGGTCAGCTCGACGAGACCGACGTGCAGTTCCCGGCGAAGACCATCACGCAGCAGTTCCTGGCCGACAACAAGGTCACCAACGTGACCGAGCTGCGCGCCGCCGAGCCCACCCTGAAGCTCGACGACGTCGTGGTCGCGGATTGGCTGCCCGCGGTTTCCGAATGACCTCCGTTCCGAGCACTCCGGCCGAGGGGCACGACGTCACCGTCGTGTCCCTCGTCGGCGTCTCGGTGGCGTACGGATCGAACGTGGTGCTGAGCGACGTCGCGCTCGAGTTCCGGGCGGGCGAGATCACCGCGCTCCTCGGCGCGAACGGCGCCGGCAAGTCCACGCTCATCAAGGCGCTCTCCGGCGCGAACGCCCGCTACAGCGGCGAGATCAGCATCCGCGGCGAGGTGGTGCACCTCTCCTCGCCCGTGCAGGCGCGGCAGCTCGGCATCTCGGCCGTGCACCAGAAGGTGGCCGACGGCATCGTGCCGGGCCTCTCGGTGGCCGAGAACCTCACGCTCGACGACCTGGCGCAGGCCTCGCGGCATCCGCTGCGCAACAAACGGGCCGCGCTCGCCGACGCCCGGGCGGCGCTGGCCACCCTCGGGCTCGACTGGTCCGACGCCGTGCTGTCGCAGGATGCCGCGCGCCTGGCCATCTCCGACGCGCAGTTGCTCGTGCTGGCACGCGCCCTGCGCACCACCCCGCAGCTGCTCATCCTCGACGAGCCCACCTCCGCGCTGACGGCGGCGGAAGCCGAGCGGCTGTTCGACGTGCTGCGGGCGCTGCGGGCATCCGGTCTGTCCATCGTGTACGTCTCGCACCGGTTCGGCGAGATCGAAGCGCTCGCCGACCGCGTGGTGGTGCTGCGCGACGGCATCGTGCAGAGCGCGTCGGCGCGGCCGTTCGAGTGGCACGACATCCTGCACGACATGCTCGGCCGGGCGACCACGCTCGACCACGACCGGGGCGCGACGCATCGCGGCACGGAGGTGGCGGCGACGCTCGCGGGCATCCGGCTGTTTCCCGAGTCGGCGCCGGTCGACCTCGAGATCCGCTCGGGCGAGGTGCTCGGCATCCTCGGGCTGATCGGGGCCGGCAAGACCGAGATCGCCGAGCTGCTCGGCGGTCTGGCCACCCCGCTGGCCGGCTCGCTGTCGCTGCGCGGCGCGCCGTACCAGCCGAAGCGCCCCGGCGACGCGATCGCCGCGAAGGTGGTGCGGTGCCCGAAGCC
>BADC01000239.1 GCA_000333435.1 Corynebacterium-like bacterium B27
ACTCGCCGAGCGGAGTCCGGCCTCGCGTCGAGCGCCCTCGCGCCGACGGCACGGCGCGTGCAGCAGGCTGAAGCGCTGATCCGCCAGGGCCGCGCCAGGCTCGATGCGGTCGAGCGGATGTGCCAGACCCTCCGTGACGCCCGTATCGCCCGCGAGCAGGCACTCACCGCCGCCGACGCCCAGCGTGCCGAAGCCACGCGCCTGCGCGACCGCGTCGAGGATCCAGCGGCCGTCGAGAGCATCGTCGCCGCCAGCTCGGCGCTGATGACCGCCGCCGACGCCGCTCGTGCCCGCACGCCCGCCGATCCGGTGGCTGACGTCGATGCCCTGGCCGCGGCGGCCGCCCGCCTCGACGAGACGCTCGCGGTCGCCCGCACGGCGCAGCAGCGCCTCGACTCGGCCCGCGAGGCGCTGGTGGGCGCGACCGCCATCGCCGAGAGCCACATCCGCACCGCCGACGAAGCGATCGCGTCGGGTCGAGGGCGGGTCGGAACGGACGCCCGCACCCGACTCGCCGCCGCCAGGCATGAACTCGAGCTCGCTCGCCAGGAGGCCGATCCGGTGTCGGCGCTCGACGGGGTGCGCCGCGCCGCGACGCTGGCGACGGATGCGGACGCCCTGGCCCGGTACGACGCGGGCGGATTCCTCCACAGCTGACGTAGCCGGTTCATCTCTCCACAGGTTCGCGTCACACGCTGACACCGATGGCCTCTGATCGCCATACTCCCGGTATGGGATCAGAAGCAATCGGCTCGGTGACCATCACCGACCACACCGGCACCACCGTCGCGCACGCGCCCGAAGTCCGTCTCCTCCTCGAGAGCCGCGACCTCATCCTCCGCGGCGCTCTCCGCCGTACCCTGCCGTTCGACACACTGCAGGAGGTGAGCGCGGAGGGCGACCGGTTGCGGTTCCGGCACGCCGGCGAGAACTACCTGCTCGTCGTCGGTTCACCGGCAGCCGCCCGTTGGGCGTCGAAGATCAGCACGCCACCCCCGACGCTCGCTGCCAAGCTCGGGGTCTCGGCCGACCACCCCGCGCTCGTCATCGGGCGTGTGACGGATGCGCGGCTCGTCGACGCGTTGCTGGACGCGTCGGCAGGCGGCGGCGCCGAAAGCGCGGGTGCCGAGAACGAGGCCGCCGTGGTCGCGGTGACCGAGGTCGACGATGCCGAAGCGCTTGATCAGGCGCTCGAGCAGCTCCCGCCGGGGATGCCCTTGTGGGTCGTGCACCGCAAGGGCAAGGGCGCGCTGTTCGGCGACGCGGCGGTGCGCCGGCGGATGCGCGAACTGGGGTTCGTCGACACCAAGGTGTCGGCGGTCTCCGACCTCCGCACCGCAACCCGCTACTCCGCCAGGGACGGCCGAACGCCCGCCCCGTCGTCGGTCGAGGCGGACGCCGGGAGGCGCCTATGAGTTGATTCCGCCGCCGCTGCCCGAGTTCGAGCCCTCGAAGGTGAAGGTCATGACGCCGTCGACGATGTTGAGGTATCCGCCGTAGGCGTAGTTGGAGAGGGTGTACCGCACCGTGCCGTACTCGCCCGAGGGCAGGGAGTAGTTACCGTCGGCGTAGATCTTGCCGCCGCTGGCCGGGATGACCTCCCAACCGTCCGCCGTCCAGGCGCCGATCGTGAAGGTCGGTCGCGACTCGATGGTCCAGACGATGTCCGTCACGGTCTCGCCGTCGTTCGTCTCGCCGTAGAAGTCACAGCCCAGCGGCGCGAGCACGGGCTGTGCGACGCAGGCATCGAGCCAGCCCGCCGCGGCTGCCTGGCCGGCCGCCTCGCCGTCCGCCGTGAGGGTGGCGGCGATGACGGAGTCGGCCTCGCCGCCGTCGGCATCGGCGCTGAAGCCGGCGACGGTCACGGAGTCGTCGGCGAACTGGAGCTTGCCGTCGGCCGACGAGGAACTGACCACGTAGGTGCCCGGGAAGGCGGGCAACGGCCGCGAGAGGATGTCGTTCACCGAGGCGTCGATGGGTGTGCCGTCGACGCTGACGTTGTCGCCGGCCGGTCCGTCGAAGGCGACCGTGAGGTATCCGAAGTCGATCGGATCGAGGGCCCACCTGTCGACGAAGAGCGCCTCCTTGCCGTCGCGGCTGAGCCGGAAGGCCTGGCTGTACTCGTCACCGCCCTGCTGGATGGTCGCGACGACGGTGGCTCCCGAATCGTCGATGCCGGCGCTGCTGATGGTGTAGCCCGTCACCCGGTCGGTCGCCGCGGCGTAGGCCTCGTCGGTCAGGAGGTCGGGAAGGGCGCCCTTGGGTGCTCCGCCCGCCATCGCGACGGCGTCCTCGACGTGACCGTCGACGACCGCCGAGAGGTAGGCGTCGACGACGCGCTCGGGCGCGTTGCGCGCGGAGGCGGTGGACACCGCGAACCAGGTGAGGCCGAGCGCCACGAGCACGAGCAGCGCCACGACGCCGACGGCGATCCACACCAGCACGGGCGGCCGACGCCGGCCCGGAGCGGAGTCAGAGCCGCCTGGCGCAACTGGCGGGCCACCTGGCGCAACCGGCGCACCATCAGGCGGAGTACTCATCGCCGGCAGCGGCGGAAGTGATTGATCCGACACGAAAGAGCCCCCCGATCGCCCGCTGCGAGGTACGCCCCCCGCCGGGCGACCGTCGACCTCGGAACCGGATCGGACCCGTCATGGTCGTTCGTGCGCGAGGGGGGACTTGAACCCCCACGCCCTTGCGGGCACTGGCACCTGAAGCCAGCGCGTCTGCCAATTCCGCCACTCGCGCGAACTAGGAGAGATTAGCACGCGCGCGGGCCGCTCGCGAACCAGCCGACGGGGAGGCGGGCGGTGCTGAGAGTGCATTAACACCCAAGACAAGTAACATCGTCGTAGCATTCACGCCTTATCAGCACGCGCCGCCTGCGCGAAGCGACAATCGACACCACGAAACCGGAGACGACGACGGAGCACGGCACCCCACGAGGGTCCGGGCATCAGGCGGGTTCGAGCAGAGAGATCGGGAGAGACGTGGGAATACTGGACAACTTCGAGAAAGGTCTCGAGCGTGCCGTCAACGGCGCATTCGCCAAGACCTTCCGCTCGGGGCTCCAGCCGGTCGAGATCTCCGCGGCGCTGAAGCGCGAACTCGACACGAAGGCGGCGGTGGTCTCCCGAGACCGCATCCTCGTGCCCAACAGCTTCCGCGTGCTGCTCGCGCCCACCGACTTCCAGCGCATGACCGGCATCGGCCCCACCCTCGTCGACGACCTCAACCAGATCGTGCAGCAGCACGCCACCCAGCAGGGCTTCCAGTTCGCCGGTGGCGTCACGATCGATCTCGTCAACGACCCCAAGCTCACCACCGGCGTCATCCAGATCGACTCGGCCAACGTCCAGGGCAACGTCACCTGGACTCCGGTGGTCGACATCGCCGGGCGCCGGCACCCCCTCACCAAGTCACGCACGGTGATCGGGCGCGGCAGCGACGCCGACATCACCGTCGACGACACCGGCACCTCGCGCAAGCACGTCGAGATCCTCTGGGACGGCTCGCACGCCCAAGCGCGGGACCTCGGCTCCACCAACGGTTCGCAGCTGAACGGTCAGCCGTTCCAGCGCGCCACGCTCGAGCCGGACTCCGTCATCCAGATCGGGCGCACGAACATCGTCTTCCGGATCGTGCCGCAGTCCGCGAGCGCCCGCGCCGGCGGCGGCGCTCCCGCGGCAGCGCGTCCGAGCGCGGCCCCCGACGGCAACCGCCCGCCCCTCGATCCCGGCGGATTCTGGCGGTAGGCGGCGACATGAGCGAACTCACCCTCCTCATCCTGCAGCTCGCCTTCCTCGCGCTGCTATGGGTGTTCATCTTCATCGTCGTGTACGCGATGCGGTCCGACCTGTTCGGGCAGCGCGTGCGCAAGCTGCGTGACGCCTCCGCGACCGCAGGTGCTGGCGGCGCCGCACCCGCCACCACCCCGGGCGCCGGCACATCGCTCCCGGGCTCGGTGCCGGCCACACCGACAGCAGCCGCGGCGAGCGCCGCGGCCGGCGCCCCCGCCGCCGGCACCGCCCCGCACACCCCCGCGCCGAAGGTGCCCACCTTCGTGCCCGCCCCGGGCACCGAGCTGAGTGGCCCGCCGCACGCCACCACGAGCAACGCCGGCCGCCTCGTCATCACGTCCGGGGCGAAGTCCGGCAGCGAGATCGCTCTCGGCACCGAACCGCTCACCATCGGGCGCTCCTCCGACTCCAGCGTGGTCATCCGCGACGACTACACCTCGACCCACCACGCCCGCCTCATGATCTGGGGCGACGAGTGGGTCATCCAGGACCTCGACTCCACGAACGGAACCTTCCTCGACGGCCAGAGGGTCACCGCGCCGGTGCACATCCCTCTCAACACGCCCATCCGGATCGGCGCCACGAGCTTCGAGCTCCGGCGGTAGCCTGTGGCGATCGTGACCGTGAGCGCAGCCGCCTCACACGTTGGAAAGATCCGCTCCAACAACCAGGACTCCGGCTTCGCGGGCGAGACGCTCTTCGCCGTGGCCGACGGCATGGGCGGGCACGCCGGGGGCGACGTCGCGAGCGCGCTCGCGCTGAACCGGCTCGCCGAGATCGACGGGCAGTACAACTCCGCGGTCGACGCCGAGTTCGCACTGCAGGAGGCGATCGTCGCCGCGAACGCGGTGCTCACCGAGACGGTCTACGAGCATCCGGAGCTCACCGGAATGGGCACCACGCTGAGCGCCCTCGTGCGGGTGGGGCACAGCGTCGCCCTCGCCCACATCGGCGACTCCCGGGTGTACCGCCTGCGCGACGACGTGCTCACCCAGATCACCGTCGACCACACCTTCGTGCAGCGCCTGGTCGACTCGGGTCGCATCACCGCCGAAGAGGCGAAGACGCATCCGCGCCGCTCCGTGCTGATGCGCGTGCTCGGCGACGTCGACGCCGCACCCGAGGTCGACCTGCAGGTGATGGACACCCGGCCGGGCGACCGCTGGATGCTCTGTTCCGACGGCTTGAGCGGTGTGGTCGAGCGCGACGACATCGAGAAGATATTGAAGAACACGATCGCCCCCCGCGACGCCGCGAACGCGTTGATCAAGGAGAGCCTCGACCACGGCGCGCCCGACAACGTCACCGTGGTCGTGGTCGACGTGCACCAGTCGTTCGAGACCCCCGAGGTCACGCCCGTGGTGGTCGGCTCGGCGGCGCAGCCGATCGCGTTCGAACAGACCACCGGGCGGCGCACCACCCGCATGACGAGCATTCCCGGTATCCCGGGCCTCCGTCTGCACCCTCGTGGTCCCGCCTCCACCGAGCCCAGCCACTTCGAGCCCGAGTCCGACGACTACCTCGACGAGCTGATCGAGGAGGACCGCCGCCGCAGCCGCCGCCGCAAGGTGACCTGGCTGGTGGGGGTGCTCGTGGTGCTCGCTCTCATCGCTGCGGGGCTGTACGCCGGCTACCGCTGGACGCAGACGCGGTACTACGTCGGCGCTTCCAACGGCTCGGTCGCCATCTTCCAGGGCGTGCAGCAGAGCGTCGGCCCGATCGAGCTCTCGCACGTGTTCCAGGAGACCGACATCCCGACGGATGCGCTGCCTCCCTTCAATCAGCGGCAGGTCGAGAACACGATCAGTGCGGATTCGGTGACGGCCGCCCTCGAGATCGTCAAACGGCTGAGCGACGCGGCCGCCGAGGGCGGCACGGGCGACGGCACCGATGCGGGCACGGGCACCGGCACGAGCACGAACCCGGCCACGCCTCCGCCCACCTCCCCACCGACAGGGGCGGCACCATGACCGACGTCACCGCTGCCACCACCGTGCCGGCCGAGCCCACGCCCGGTCGCGGCATCCGTCGCATCCGGGTGCCGCAGAAGCTCCGCAACCTCGAACTCTTCCTGCTGCTGTTCGTCTGCGCCGTCAACGCGCTGGCCGTCGTGCTCGTGCAGTTCGGCGCGCTCGGTTACGCCGACGGCACCGTCGTCACTCTCGGCGCAGGTCTCGCGGTGCTCGTCTTCGGCATGCACATCGCCCTCCGGTTCGTGGCCACGAACGCCGATCCATTCATCCTCCCCATCGCGGCACTCCTGAACGGCATCGGCATCGCGGTGATCTACCGCATCGACATCGCCGAAGACCTCACCGGCTGGGAGAGCACCGCCGTGCGCCAGGTGGTCTGGTCGGGCATCGCGATCGCGCTGGCGATCGCCGTCATCCTCGTCATCCGCAACCACCGCGTGCTGCAGCGCTACACGTACCTCGCGATGCTGGTGGCGGCGGTGCTGCTCCTGCTCCCGATGCTCCCCGTGATCGGGCAGGAGATCTACGGCGCCCGGGTCTGGATCCACATCGGCGAGTTCTCGTTCCAGCCCGGCGAGGTGGCGAAGATCGCCCTCGCCGTGTTCTTCGCGGGCTACCTGGTCTCGCGCCGCGACAGCCTCTCCATGGTGGGCACCAAGTTCCTCGGCCTGCGCTTCCCGCGGGCCCGCGATCTCGGGCCCATCCTCGTGCTCTGGGCGCTGTCGATGGCCATCATCATCTTCCAGCGCGACCTCGGCACGGCGCTGCTCTACTTCGGCCTGTTCGTCGTGATGATCTACGTCGCCACCGGCCGGGCGAGCTGGGTGGTGCTGGGCGTCGGCCTCTTCGTGGCGGGTGCACTCATCGCGAGCCAGGTGCTGGTGTACGTCAACGATC
>BADC01000238.1 GCA_000333435.1 Corynebacterium-like bacterium B27
GCGGCGGGGAAGCGGAAGGTGGCGGCTAAGCGGGTGAAGGTCGCGGCGGAGTAGAATTATACCCTAGATACTCCAGAATTTGGCGCTAAAATTTTGCCACACCAAGGGGAATCATCGAAAATGCGACCAGACATCGTCACAGTTTTCAACAACAAAGGCGGCGTTGGGAAAACCACACTTACGTATCATTTGGCACATGCGCTTGGTAATTTAGGAAAAAAGGTACTCCTGATCGACTTAGATCCCCAATGCAATTTGACCATATTTTCTATGGATATGGAAGCAATACACGACATTTGGAGTCCAGAAGATCCATATGTCGAAGATTT
>BADC01000237.1 GCA_000333435.1 Corynebacterium-like bacterium B27
CTTCTCATCGTGCTCGTCGTGCTCGTCGTCGGGGCCGCCGTCGTGGCGCTGCCCGTCGCGGCGGCGGTCGTCTCGGCGGCGCTCCTCCGGCGTTTTCCGGCCGCGAGCATCCCGGCCACCGTGGCGCTACTGGCCCTCTGCCTGGCGGGCTCACCCGTCGCGGCCTGGCTCACCGGTTCGGGACTCGACCCCGTCGCCGTGCTCCTCGTCAATGCGGGCGCGATCGCGCTCGCCTACCTCTTCACCTGGCTCGGCATCGGTGCGCTGCTCGCGTCGGCG
>BADC01000236.1 GCA_000333435.1 Corynebacterium-like bacterium B27
AGGAAGAACGGTGCGGGAAGCGGCCGGAACCCGAGCAGCCCCGCGATCGGCGAGTACGGGAGCCAGACCCCCACCCCCACGACGCCGAGGGCGGCCAGGAGGAGCCCGAGCGAGGGACGACTGCGCAGAAAGGGGACGCGCCGGGTGCGGATGGCGAAGATGATGAGGGTCTGGGTGGCAATCGACTCGATGAACCAGCCCGCCTGGAACTCGCTCTCCGCGGCGTGGAAGACGAAGATCATCAGCGCGAACGTGGCGAAGTCGAAGAGCGAACTGATCGGTCCGAACAGGAACATGAAGCGACGGATGTACCGGATGTCCCAGTGCGAGGGGGCGAGCAGCTGCTCCCGGTCGACGCGGTCGCCCGGGATCGCGAGCTGACCGGCGTCGTAGAGCAGGTTGTTGAGGAGGATCTGGCCCGGCAGCATCGGCAGGAACGCCAGCACGACCGAGGCGACGGCGGCGCTGAACATGTTGCCGAAGTTGCTCGACGTGCCCATCAGCACGTACTTGATGGTGTTGGCGAAGATCCGGCGTCCCTCGGTCACGCCGTCGGCCAGAACCCCGAGGTCCTTGTCGAGCAGGAGCACGTCCGCGGCATCCTTCGCCACATCGGCGGCCGAGTCCACCGAGATGCCGATGTCGGCCTGGTGCAGGGCGAGGGCGTCGTTGACTCCGTCGCCCAGAAAGCCGACGGAGCGACCGGAGTGCCGCAGGAGCCGGATGATGCGGGCCTTCTGCTCGGGCGAGACGCGGGCGAAGACGGTGACGCCCGCCGCCGCGGCCCGGAGCGTCTCGTCGTCCTGTGCCTCGATCTCAGTGCCCGTCAACGTTCCGCCGGACGCGATCCCGAGGTCGGCGAGCACCTTCTCGGCCACTGCGGCGCTGTCGCCGGTGGCGATCTTCACGGTCACCCCGAGGCTGCCGAGCGTCTCGACCGACCGACGGGCGTCCGCTTTGGGGCGGTCGAGGAACACCAGGAGGCCGTCGAGGTGCAGGCCCGCCTCGTCGTCGGGCGACAGCGCGTCCGCGCCCGGCCGCGCCTTGTGCGCGACCGCCACCACTCGAGCCCCGAGCGCGTACTGCTGGTCGAGCAGCTCCTGCGCCGAAGCGGGCACGTCGGCGCAGAGCGGAAGGATGTCCTCCGGCGAGCCTTTCGTCACGACCAGGCGGCCCGCGCCGGGGTCGTCGACCAATGCCGTCGTGCGGCGACGTTCGTGGTCGAACGGCCGCAGATCGACCCTTCGCCCCAGTGGTGCGCGGTGCTGCTCCGTGTCCGCCGCAGCCGCGTCCCACAGCGCGGCGTCGACGGCGTTCGACCCGACGGTCGACACCGGCGTGCGGGAGTAGTCGGTCTCCGTCGCCAGAAGGCCGAGCCGGAAGACCTCGTCGGCGCTGCCATCCGGCACCGCCACTGCCGATTCGAAGGAGATCCGCCCTTCCGTGAGGGTGCCGGTCTTGTCCGTCACGAGCATGTCCAGGTCGCCGAGGTCCTCGATGCACACCAGCCTCTTCACGAGCACCTTGCGTTTCGCGAGGGCTCGCGAGCCCGTGGCGAGGCTCGCGCTGACGATCGCGGGGAGCAGCTGCGGGGTGATGCCGACGGCGATCGCCAGCGAGAACAGGAGGGAATCGATCACCGGCCGCTGCAGGAGCAGGTTGGCGACGAAGATCAGCGTGGTCAGCACGACGGCGACTTCGAGCAGCAGCAACGAGAACCGGCCGAGTCCGCGCTGGAACTCGGTCTGCGGCGCGGCCGTGCGGAGGCCGACGGCGATCCGCCCGAACTCCGTTCGCGGCCCGGTGTCCACCACGAGCACCGAGGCGCTGCCCGACTGCACGACGGTGCCCATAAGCACGCACGAGGTCAGGTCGGCCAGCGGCGCATCCGCCGGGGTAGGGGCGGTCGACTTCGCGACCGGGAGCGACTCCCCGGTGAGGATGCCCTCGTCACAGCTGAGGTCGCGGCACTCGAGGATGCGGCAGTCCGCCGGAACGACCGCGCCGATCGACAGCCGCACGACATCACCGGGCACGAGTGCCGCCACATCGACCTCGATGGGCGCTCCGTCCCGCAGCGCGACGACCTGATGCCGCACGTGGTCGTGCAGCTCATCGGCCGCGCGCTCGGCGCGGAACTCGTTCACGAACCCCAGGCCGATGCTGGCCAGGAGGATGACCCCGATGATCACGGCATTCGTGCTCTCCCCCACGAAGACGGAGATACCGGCGGTCACGAACAGGAGCAACAGAATCGGGCTCCTGAGCTGACGGCCCAGCACCCGCCAGGGTCGGGCCCGATGCGTTCCGAGGGCGTTCTGGCCGTTCTGGGCGAGCCGCCGGGCGGCTTCGGCCTCGGTCAGACCGGCAGGACCGGATCGCAGCAGACCGAGCGCGTCGGCCGGGGTGACCTGCGCCGCAGCGTGGAGCATCCCACCCGCCACGGCCGGGGTGTCGACGCGCGTCATGGGTGAGCGGTCAGAACTCGAAGACCAGCCGGGCGAGCACCTGCCCCGAGAGCACCTCGGCCATTGCCCCGTTGACCTGGTCGAGGGTGCGGCCCTCGGCGATGATCGTCGTGCGGCCGGCCGCGTGCAGCGCGAACACCTCGGCCAGGTCCTGCCGGGTGCCCACGATCGACCCGATCACGGAGATGCCCTTCAGAACGGTTTCGAAGATCGAGATGTGCATGTCCTGATCCGCCGGCAACGCGACGCAGATCAAGCGCCCGCCCCGGTTGAGGGAGGCGAACGCCTGCTCGAACACGCGCGGCGACGCGGCGAGCACCACCGCCACGTCGGCCCCGCCGACCGCCTTGATCGCTGCGACGGGGTCGCCTTCGGCCGCGTTGACCACGTGGTCGGCACCCAGGCGGGTCGCCAGATCGAGCTTGGGGTTCTCGACGTCGACGGCGATCACTTCGCCGCCGAACAGACGCGCGTACTGCACCGCCAGGTGACCGAGCCCGCCGATACCGAACACGGCGACCTTCTCGCTCGGCACGATGTGGGCCACCTTCAGTGCCTTGTAGGTCGTCACCCCGGCGCAGGTGAGCGGCGCAGCATCCAGCGGGCTGATGCCCTCGGGAACCGGAACGACGTAACGAGCGCTGGCCACCGCGTACTCGGCGAATGCGCCGTCGACCGAGTAGCCGCTGTTCCGCTGCCGCTCACACAGCGTCTCGCGGCCGTCGATGCAGTACCGGCACTCGCCGCAGGCGTAGCCGAGCCACGGAATCGCGACGCGCTCACCGATGGCGCGATCGGTCACACCGGCGCCGAGGCGCTCGACGATCCCGATCCCCTCGTGCCCCGGCACGAACGGCAGAGTCGGCTTCACCGGCCAGTCGCCGTGAGCGGCGTGGATGTCGGTGTGACAGAGGCCGCTCGTCTCCAGCCGCACGAGCACCTCGCCCTCGCCCGGCTCGGGGATGCTCCGCTCGACGATCTCCAGCGGTACGGTGAATGAGGTGACGACAGCGGTCTTCATGGGTGATCCCCTAGCAGGCGCGCAGAACGGCTATCCCGGACGACGCCGCGCTACTCGCCGTCGCCATCATGCTGCCAACGCCGGCCGGCCGGGAGGAGGACCAAGGTCCTCCGAGCCCGGCGAGGCCGCCGCAGCGACTTCCGGGCGGATGCTGCCAGTCCGACCCGTCAGCCGCCTGCACGAGGAGGTCGCCCGCTGAGACCGGTCAGCTGCGTCAGCACCGACCGGCCACCGAGGATGCTCTCGGCGACTCGGTCGTTGAATCGCACGCTGTGCTCGGCATCGAGATGGCGCCGGAACGCTTCGTCGTCGCGGTAGACCTCGTACACGAAGAAGCGGTCGGGGTCGTCCTCGACCCGGTGGGGCGCGAAGACGATGCAGCCCTCCTCCGCCCGCACCTTCACTGCGTGGTGCGCGAGCAGGTCTGCGAGGGAGTCCGCTCTGCCCGGCACAGCCGTGAACTCGGCGTAGAGGATGCGGAGGTCGGCTTCGGCGGGCGCGCTCATGCGACTGCCGCGCCGGTCATGATGGCCACGGCGTCCGTCATCGAGTGCGACTCGGGCGTGATGGTCGCTGCGCGCTTACCGAGCCGCTGGATGTGGATGCGGTCGGCGACGTCGAAGACGTGGGGCATGTTGTGGCTGATCAGGATGACGGGGACGCCGCGATCGCGAAGGTTCCTGATGAGCTCCAGCACCTGGTTCGACTCCCGCACACCGAGAGCGGCGGTCGGCTCGTCGAGCACAACGACCTTCGATCCGAAGGCGGCGGCACGGGCCACGGCGACTGCCTGCCGCTGCCCGCCGGACAGGTTCTCGACGGGCACCGTGACGTCCTGCAGGGTCGAGATGCCGAGGTTGGTGAGCTCCTCCTTGGCCTCCTTGCGCATGCCTGCGGTGTCGAGCACACGGAACACGCTTCCCAGAACGCCCTTCTTGCGGCGCTCGCGTCCGAGGTAGAGGTTCGAGGCCACATCCAGGGCGGGCGAGACGGCCAGGTTCTGGTAGACGGTCTCGATGCCGGCGGCCCGGGCATCCTGCGGGCGTTTGAAGTGCACCGGCTGGCCGTCGAGGAAGAGCTGGCCCTCGTCGGGGATCTCGGCTCCGGTGAGGCACTTGATGAGCGTCGACTTGCCCGCTCCGTTGTCGCCGATGATCGCGAGCACTTCGCCCGGATAGAGCTCGAGGCTGACGCCATCGAGCCCGACGACGCGGCCGAAGGTCTTGACCAGACGCTTGGCCTGGAGGACGGGAGTGCGGGTGAGGGTGGTGTCGGTCATTTGCGTACCTTCCGGATCCACTGGTCGACGGCGACCGCGACGATGACGAGAATGCCCACGGCGAGGGTCTGGTAGAGCACGTCGAGTCCGGCGAGCGAGAGGCCGTTGCGGAAGACGCCGACGATGAGGGCGCCGAGGAGAGTGCCCCAGACCGTGCCCCGTCCGCCGAAGAGGCTGGTGCCGCCGATGACGACGGCGGTGATCGAGTCGAGGTTCAGGTCGACTCCTGCATTGGGGCTTGCCGCGTTGCTGCGCCCGATCTGGATCCACGCGCCGACGGCGATGATGGCGCCGGCAGCGAGGTAGACGCTGAGGAGGACGCGGTTCACGCTGATGCCGGCCAGGCGAGCGGCTTCCTTGTCGTCGCCGACGGCGTAGACGTGCCGGCCCCACGCGGTCTTGGCGAGGATGAGCGCGATGATGACGTAGAGCACCAGCATGATGACCACGCCGAAGCTGATCCGCACGCCGGCCACATCGAAGGTCGTCCCCGTCCAGGGCAGGAGCGGAGGCATGTCGGTGCCCCGCACGGTGGCGCCGCCGGAGTAGAGCAGGGTGAGCGCCACGAAGATGTTGAGGGTGCCCAACGTGACGATGAACGGCGGCAGCTTCAAGCGGGTGACGAGTACGCCGTTGAAGGCGCCCGCGGCAAGACCGACGATGAGGCCGAGCAGGAGCGCTAGAACGGCGGGCACACCGTTGTCGGCCGCCGTCTGGCCGATCACCATCGACGTCAGCACCATGACCGCGCCGACGGAGAGGTCGATGCCGGCGGTGAGGATGATGAGGGTCTGCGCGATGGCGAGCGTGCCGACCACGGCGACCTGCTGGGTGATGAGGGAGAGGTTCGCCGGTGCGAGGAACCGGTCGTTGAGGAGTCCGAAGACGATGACGGCGATGACCAGCACCACGGCCGGGCTGATCGCCGGGAAGCGGTGCAGCACGCCCCGGATGCGGTCGAGCGGGGTGCGCCGGTCGAGGAACTCGCTCGCGAGGTCGAGAGCGGAGGTGGGTGGCGAAGTAGGTGTGGTCGAACTCACGGAGCGCTTCTTTCAGGTGCTGGGATGATGGAGGAGTGGTGTGGGGCGAGTCTCTTTCCCCCCACACCACGTGAGGGGAGCGACTACTCGCCCCAGCAGATCTTCGACGCGTCGTCGGACGTGATGCTGTCGACGCCGGTCTGCGGTGTATCGGTCACGAGGGCCGATCCGGTGTCGAAGAAGTCGAGACCGGCCGAGGCCGTGGGCTTGGTGCCGTCCTTCGCCAGCTGCGCGATGGCCTCCACGCCGAGCTGGGCCATTTTGACCGGGTACTGCTGGGCGGTCGCGTTGATGATGCCCTCTTTGACGTTCTTGACACCGGCGCACCCGCCGTCGATCGAGACCAGCAGCACGTCCTTCTCCTTGCCGGCGGCCTGCAGGGCCTGGTAGGCGCCGTAGGCGGCGGGCTCGTTGATCGTGTAGACGACGTTGATGTCGGGGTTCTTCGACAGCAGCGTCTCCATCGCGGTGCGGCCGCCGTCCTCAGCGCCCTGGGTGGCCTCGTTGCCGACGATCTCGTAGTCGCCACCGCTGTACGTACCCGTCTTCGCTTCGTCGCCGTTCTTCGTCTTGTCGGCCACGTCGATGCCCATGCCGGTGAGGAAGCCCTGGTCGCGGGCGTAATCGACGGTGACCACCTTGTCGTCGAACAGGTCGAGCAGAGCGATGGTCGCCTTCTTGCCCTCGAGAGCGGATGCGGTCCACTTGCCGATCGATTCGCCTGCGGCGAAGTTGTTGGTCGCAAAGGTGATGTCGACCGAGTCGGCGGGGTCGGGAACGGTGTCCAGCGCGATGACGTAGAGGCCCGCATCCCGTGCCTTGGCGATCGCATCGAGCACGGCCGGACCGTTGGGCGTGATCAGGATGCCCTTGTCACCCTTCGAGATCGAATTCTCGATGGCCTGGATCTGGGTGTCCTCGTCGCCATCCTCTTTGCCCGCGGCGAGCGTGAGGTCGACGCCCGCTTTCTCGGCGGCAGCCTTGGCCCCGTCCTCCATCGCGACGAAAAAGGGGTTGGAGGTGGTCTTGACAATGAGGGAGACCCCCACCGATCCATCGGCGCTGCCGGTCGAGCCGTCCGACGAACCGGAACCGCTGGAGCAGGCCGCCATCCCCAGGGCCGCGAGAGCGGCCACTGTGGTCAACGCCCCGATCCGTGTGATGCGCATCTTTGCTTTCATCCTTGACTTCCTTGAGTAGGCGGGGCGACAACCCCCGTTGACATCGGTGTCAAGACGCCATATTGACCTCCTTGGCGTGTAAAGTCAATATGGTCACGAAAGCAAGGACGCAAGTATGACACCGATATCAAGCTCGTCGCTCCCCCGGCGAAAGCGTGCCACCATGCAGAATGTGGCCGATCTGGCGGGAGTGGGCAAGAAGACCGTCTCGCGGGTCATCAACGGCGAACCCAATGTCACCCCCGAGATGATCGAGCGGGTGCGCGCCGCGGCGGCCCAGCTGCAGTACCAGCCCGACATGCACGCGCGGAGCCTGCGCGTCTCGGATCGTCGCACGCAGACACTGGGGTTGCTCGTCGGTAGCGTGGCCAACCCCTTCTCGGCCGCCATCCACCGGGCTGTCGAAGACGCAGCGCTCGCCCGGGGGGTCGCCGTCTTCGCGTCGAGCCTCGACGACGATCCCGCGCGGGAGCGCGGATCGGTCGAGGCCTTCCTGCGGCGGCGGGTCGACGGCCTGATCCTCACGACGATCGCATCCAGCCAGGCCTACCTGGGAGCGGAGATCGACCACGGCACCCCCGTCGTGTTCGTCGACCGCGAGGCCACGGGCGTGCAGAGCGACACGGTCCTCGCCGACAACTACGAGGCGTCGCGACGGGGCGTCGCGCATCTCGTCGAGTACGGACATCGGCGCATCGCCTACCTCGGCGACAAACCGGCGCTGTTCACCGCCCGAGAGCGGTTCCGTGGGTTCCGCGACGAGCTGCAGGCGAACGACATCGCCGTCGACGAGTCGCTCGTCGTGCACGGCCTCACCGACGAGGCGCAGGCCACGAGGGCGGCCGACGCGCTCTTGGCCTCCGAGCAGCCGCCGACAGCGATCTTCTCAGCGCAGAACCTCATCACGATCGGCTCCATCACGGCGCTTCGGGCGGCACAGCAGCAGCACCGAGTGGCCCTGATCAGCTTCGACGACATCCCGATGGCCGAGCTGCTCGAACCCGCGATCACCGTGGTTCAGCAAGACCCGACCCGGATCGGTCGCCTCGCCGCGGAGCGCATCTTCGCCCGGCTCGACGGCGATGAGTCCCCCCCAGAGCGCCTCGTGGTCCCCGCCGTCCTCGTGCCCCGCGGCTCCGGCGAGATACCGGCGTCGTGACGCGCCGCCGCTTCGAGCCCCTGCTCCAGACGGCATAGCGGGAGCAAGGTCCGTCGAGAGGCAGGCGCGATGCTATCGTCCGGTCGCGGAGAGGGTGGCGTGCGCCTTCTCCCGGCCCACTCCGGTGCGCTCGTGCGCGGCGCGACTCGCCGCGACGTCCTCGTAGTGGGTCGCGGCCCAGGAGGCCATCGACAGCACGGCCTCCAGCAGCGAGCGACCCAGGTCGGTCAGCTCGTACACGACCCGCGGCGGCACCTCCGGGAAAGCCGTGCGGGTGAGCAGGCCGTCGCGCTCCAGCGCCTTCAGGGTGACGGTGAGCATCCGCTGCGAGATGCCCGGGATGCTCGCCTGCAGGTCGGAGTAGCGCAGCGGCTCCCCGCCGAGGGTGCTGATGACGAGCATGGTCCACTTGTCGCCGATCCGATCGAGCACCTCGCGGATGAATCCGCTCTCGGCCGGCCACCCGCGACACGGGCCGCTCAGTGTCCTGGACACCATCGCCGCGACCACCTCCTGCACGTTCCTCTCGTTATGGTTACCACACTCAGCGTACGGTGACGAAGAACCCCAGAACAGCCGCAGCGACGGCCCCGAGGAGCAGCACGAGGTTCATCGGCAGCACCTTGGCCTCACCGCGGCGGAGGTGGAAGACGACGGCTCCGACCTGAACGATGGCGAGCCCGATCGCGGCGACGGGGTGCCAGGATCGGAGCGATGCCGGTCAGGGGCGGCAGGATCAGGCCGATCGCACCGAGCACCTCGACGACGCCGATCAGCCGGACTGCGGGCAGCGGCACATCCTTCGCCCAGGCGATGCCCGTGGCGACGAGGGCGTCGGGGCTGCGGACGATCTTCATGATGCCGGCGGCGAGGTACGCCAGGGCCAGCAGGCCGGCGACGATCCAGTAAGCGATCAGCATGGGAGGGAGTCCTTTCTCAGGGAGTTGATTCGTCGAGCGAGCTGGTGCGACGCGCGGCTAACCGCGTTGCGGTCGCTGGTTCCAGATGAGCGGCGATTGACGCAGCCAGGTGTCGTCGGCGAGGGCGTCGAGGAGGAATCGGGCGACCTCGGTGCGGCTGACGCTCAGGCCGGGCTTCTCGCTCCCGATCGGAGCCGCGCGAAGCGGTCCGCGGGGTGGCGCGTCGGTCAGGGCGACGGAGCGGCCAGGGCCCCCTTCGCGTCGGAGGCGCGCACCACCGCGTCCACGCGTGGTGGTCGTTGTAGCCGTGCCGGATGTGGAGGCCTGATCAGCGCCTTGAAGAGCGGGTTGAGGGTCGGCCAGGAATCACCGGCGCCGAGCGTCGAGGCGACGGCGATCCGGCGGATGCCGTTCTCCTTCATCACAGTGAGCGTGTCTCGCGTCGCATCCGTCATGAAATTCGGCGGACTCACCGGCTTCGACCACGGATTGTCGCTTCGACGCGAGTTGTTCAACGCGCTGACGACCGCGTCGGCGCCCTCCGCCGCACGGCGCAGGTCGTCGATGTTCGCGGGCGTCCCGGCGACCAGCTCGACGCCGCGGGGAGCGTCGAGGGTGTCGGGGCGACGCACGAGCGCGCGCACGCGGTGACCGCGCTCGACCGCCTGCGTCAGGACGTGGATGCCCGTGCGGCCGCTGCCCCCGAGCACAAGGAGGGTTGTCATGACGATGTCCTACTTCTTGACGATCAGCTCGTGCACCGCACGGGTGTGGTGCATGTCCCAGTACAGCGGCGCGATGTCGCGGGCCGGCAGGAAGTCGAGACCGGGAACGGGGGCCTCGTCGGCGATCATCAGCGCGATCGCCACGTGGGCGACATGCACCCCGGTGCCCGACAACGCCTCGCCGAGGTTGAGCGCCCAGTTGCGCAGCGCCGCTCCGCCGGCGGTGACGTTGCCGTAGCGGGCGACCGGGTACAGCGACCCGGCTCCCGTGGTGAACAGCAGCGTTCCCGCCCCGGCAGCGAGCAGGTCCGGCAGAACCACCTCCGCCGCGGTCATCGCCCCGTACAGGTAGTACTCGATCTGGGGCTGCACATTCTCCGGGGTGGCGTCGCGGATGTCGACCGGCGCCAGCGGCCCGGCCGAGGCATCGGCGGGCGAGTACTCCAGGACGTCGATGCCGCCGAACCGCTCCTTGGCGGCCTCCAGTGCGGCGCGGAGCGCGGGGCGGTCGAGGACGTCGGCGGGGAAGCCCGCCGCGGCGATCCCCTCGGCGGCGAGTTCGGCGACGAGGCCGTCGAGCTTCTCCGCGTTGCGGGAGATGAGGGCGACGCCGAATCCGTGCGCGCCGAAGGTGCGGGCGATGGCGAGCCCCAGGCCGGGGCCGGCCCCGATGATGGCGATGGTCTTGTCGGCGCTCATGCGGCATCCTCGATCATCTCGGCTGCCACGGTGTCGAGCACGCGAGCATACGCCTCGACGGTCTGCGCACCCGAGGCCCCGAAACGGCGGCCGAACACCGTGAACGGGACGCCCTGGATGCCGAGCTCCCGACCCTCGCGGGTGTCGGCGCGCACGGCGTCGGCGTACTCGTCGCTCGCCAGCACCTCCCGCACGCGCTCAGCCGACAGCCCCACCTCCTCGGCGACCCGTGCGAGGGCCTCGACGTCGAACGGGTTGATCTCCCCGGCGAAGAAGCGATCCTGCACCCGCGAGAAGAACTCGAGCCCCTTGCCCGCCTCGTCGGCGTAGTGCGCGACCCGGTGGAAGTCGAAGGTGTTCGCGTTGAGCCGGTCCAGGGCGAACGGCAGACCCTCCTGCTGCGAGAGCGCCTGGATGCGACGCTCGGCCTGCAGCACGACCTCGGCGTTTCCGCCGTGCGAGCGGATGAAGGCGCTCTCGATGGTCTCGGGCGTCTGCGGCGCATCCGGGTTGAGTTCGAAGGAACGCAGCTTCACCTGGAACCGATCGGCATCGGGGCGCGCGTCGATGGCCCGCTGCAGCCGGTGCTTACCGACGTAGCACCACGGGCAGCCCAGATCCGCCCACACGTCGATGACGATCGGGGCCGGCGACTTCGCTTGGTCGGACGACATGATCTTTACCTCACTTCTGGTTCGTAACCATATTGTGAGTCACCGAGAAAGAGGTTACAAAAGGCACTTCGACGTGCGTTGGGGGGCCGACGCTGAGCGGCTCGCTCACCGGGTGGGCACGCGCCCGGTGAGCGCGGTGGTGACGCGACCGTCGACGACCGTGACGAGATCATCCAGGGTCTCGCGATGCACGAGATCGTGCGTCACGAGCAGGGTGGCGGTGTCGCGTTCGTGGGCGAGGCGGGAGATGAGGTGCATGATCTCCGCGCCGCGCTCTTGGTCCAGGGCACTGGTCGGCTCGTCGACGAGCAGCACCTCCGGGTCGTGGACGAGGCCGCGAGCGATCGCGACCCGTTGCCGTTGCCCGCCGGAGAGCTGGTGCGGGCGCTTGTCGGCGTGTTGGGTGAGGCCGACCGCGTCGAGGAGATCCTCCGCACGGGCCTCGATCCTCGCTCTCGTGGCCCGGCTCGTGCCGCCGCCGAGCCTCGCCATGACCTGCAACTGCTCACGGGCCGTCAGCGCAGGGAGCAGGTTGGATTGCTGGAACACGATGCCGATGCGTTCCCGACGCAGCTCCGTGGCCTCGTGCTTCGACAGCTGTGCGGCGTCAATCGTGTCGCTGCCGTTGCCGATGAGGACGCCCCCGGAATCGGGGCGGATCAGGGTTGCGGCCACGGCGAGGATGCTGGACTTGCCGGAGCCGGACGGGCCGGTGATGCCGGTGACCGTGCCGTTGCGCCCGCGGAGGGTGACGTTGTCGACGGCCGTGACGCGGTTCTCCCCGTCGGGGAAGGTGAGGGTGACGTTCTGCAGTTCGATCATCGGTTGCTCCCGAGTGCGGTGAGGGGGTCTGCTTTGGTGACCGAGCGCAGCGCGAATGCGGCTCCGGCGAGGCCCAGCACCGCCATCACGACGGCCGGGGCGAGGGTGGTGAGGGGGCTGATGGTGAATGGCAGTGCCTGTCCCGCGAGGGCGCCGAGACCGATGACGGCGGCGAGGCCGACACCGATCCCGGCGACGAGGACGATGGCTGCCTGACCGAGAGAGTCTCGGACGAGCGAGCCGGTGGTCGCGCCGAGCGCTTTGAGAACGGCGATGTCGCCGGCGCGCTGCATCGTCCAGACGGTGAAGAACGCGCCCACGACGAGGGCGGAGATCCCGAACAGCATCGCGATCATCAGCCCGAGCGACCCGATCTCCGATCGGAACGCCTCCAGCGCGGTCAGGCTCGCCAAGGGCGTCTCGGCGACCGAGCCGGTCTCCTCGCCGACGGCCGACCAGTCGGCGTCGCCGGTGACGGCGAGCACCGTCGCGTCGCCGGTCCCGCCGACGCGCTCGCTCGCTTCGCTCCACGCCTCCGGGGTCATGACGATGACCGGGGTGTGGCTGTACCAGAGGTCGTCCCCGACGACGGTGAGGGTGAAGTCGCCGCCCGCGATCGAGATCGTGTCACCGGTCGTGACGCCGAGATCGGCGGCGGCTCCGGACGACAGCCCGACCTCGCCATCGCCGGCCGGTGCGAGATCGAACAGCGGATTCGACCGGGTACCGGAGGCGTTCTGCGGCAGTCCGAAGAGGGCGACCCCGGTCGGGTCGTCTCCTCCCCCGACTGAAGCCCGCGCTTGGACGATCCCGATCGGCGTCACCGACGTCACGCCCTCCGCCTGTTCCCAGGCCGTGGCTGTCTTCTCGCTCACGGACGAGGTGGCGTAACTGGGGTCGCCGTTCCCGGGTTGTTGCAGCACGATCCGGTCGCCGGGCAGCTGGAGCACGGCGGAGATGTTCTGGGCGGCGAGGCCCCCGGTGAGACCGGCGAGGAAGCCGACGAGCACGGTGATCAGGGCGACGACGGTTCCGATGAGAAGGAACCGGCCGCGCGCGAACCGCAGCTCTCTCCACGCGACGAACACGGTGATGCCTTTCCGCTCGCACACCCTGCCCGAGCAACCCCTCAACCCTCCTCCGAGAAGGCGGCGGCGGGCATCGCCTGAATCATCGGTTTCCCGGTCGAACTTTCGGTTGATGGCCCGGCGATACCGCTCACCTAGGCTTGCAGTGTCATGTCGCATTCGACCCTCGCCCCGGTGTTCACCGGTCTCCGGTTCGGCCTGCACGCCCTGCTGATCGGGCTCACGGCCTTCGCGGTCGTGCGCGCCCTCGTCCTCTCCTCACCGGGTGCCGCATGGACGTCGATCGTCGGCGTGGCGTTCGTCGCGGTCTATCTCGCGGGCGCATGGGTGGCACGGCGACGTGCCGAATCGGGCGTCTCGCAGCGCGGTTACGCTCTCGGCTGGGTCGCCGCGCTCACGGTGTTGTGGGCGGTGCTGACGTGGCTGAGCCCCGAGGGGGCGTACCTCGTCTTCCCGCTGTTCTTCCTCTACCTCCATGTCCTGCCGTTACGCGACGCGGTCGCGGCGATCGTGGTCACGAGCGCGTTCGCCATCCTCGCCCTCGGCCTGCATCTGGGGTTCAGCGTCGGCGGGGTCATCGGCCCACTCCTGGGTGCCGGTGTCGCGCTGCTGATCGGGCTGGCCTACCGTGCGCTTCGACGCGAGGCCGAGGAGCGCGAACGCCTCCTCGCCGAGCTGATCCGCACCCGGCAGCAGCTCGCCGAGACCGAGCGCGAGCAGGGCGCCCTGGCAGAGCGCGCCCGGCTCGCCCGGGAGATCCACGACACCGTCGCCCAAGGCCTGGCGAGCATCCAGATGCTGCTGCGCGCCGCCGAACGCGACACCCCCGAACCGGGAGCCGGGTATGTGCGGCTCGCTCGTGAGACCGCGGCCGACAGCCTCGCCGACACGAGGCAGATCATTCGCGAGCTCACCCCGGCCCGTCTGGGTGACGGACTGGCGGCCGCCCTCCGCCGGCTCGGCCGGGAACAGTCCGACCGCGCGGCGATCCCGGTCGAGGTGAGTGCAGAGGAGCTCGACCTGCCCATGGGAACGCAGACGGCGCTCCTGCGGATCGCCCAGGGTGCGCTCTCGAACGCGATCCGCCACGCGAACGCCGGCCGGATCGCCGTCGAGCTCGCCCAGCACGACGCCACCGTGTCGTTGGTGGTTCAGGATGACGGGCACGGCTTCGATGCGTCGTCGCCGGTCGCCGGCTCGCACGGGGCCGACTCCTTCGGCCTGCACGCGATGCGCGAGCGTGTCGAACAACTCGACGGCACCCTCACCATCGCGTCGGCTCCCCACCACGGCACCACGGTCACCGCGCGACTTCCTCTTCTCGCGGGAAGCGCGGCGGCATCGTGATCCGCATCCTGCTCGCCGACGACCACCCGGTCGTGCGGGCAGGCTTGCGGGCGATGCTCTCCGGCGAGCCCGACCTCGACGTGGTCGCCGACGCGGCAACCCCCGATGAAGCCGTCACCCTCGCGATCGACCTGACACCGGACGTGGTGCTCATGGACCTGCAGTTCGGCACCGACCAGACCGGGGCCGACGCGACTCGCCGCATCCGCGCGCTCGACGACCCGCCGGCGGTGCTGGTACTCACGAACTACGACACCGACAGCGACATCCTCGGCTCGGTCGAAGCGGGGGCGAGCGGTTATCTCCTCAAGACACTCCCCCCGAGGAGCTGATCGCCGCGATCCGCGCCGCCGCTGCGGGCGAGACGGCTCTCGCCCCGGCGATCGCCGGCCGGCTGCTCGCCCGGATGCGTTCCCCGCGGCCCAGCCTCAGCGCGCGCGAGACCGAAGTGCTCCGACTCGTCGCAGACGGCGCGACGAACAACGAGATCGCGGCGCACCTGCACATCACCGACGCGACCGTGAAATCCCATCTGGTGCACATCTACACCAAGCTCGGTGTCTCCTCGCGCACCGCGGCCGTCGCATCCGCACGCGACACCGGCCTCTTGAGGTAGCGGCACACCCGGCTCTCGCGCGTTCGGGCCGCGAGCGTGAGCACACGCCTCCTCCGATCCGGTCGCGTGGTCATGCGTCGACGGGGGCCGAGCACACCGCGGTCGGCTCGCCCTGCTTCTCGTTGTCGACGGCTACGCCGAACCGCTCGAGCGTCCCCGCTTCGCCGTAGTTGCTCGCGATGGCGGCGTCCGCGTCATGCGAGAGCGCGCCATCCGAGATCTGCGCGACCCCCGACCCTCGTTCCGCCAGGCCGCGCCGACCCGTCGGGCTTCAGGATGCGCGCTGCAGCAGCAGGGCAAGCCTCTGCAGCCCGTCCGAAACGGCGAGGTACCCCAACCGCAAGGCAGGTCGGATGCTCCACGGTCACCGTCGTGCCCGTGTCGACGAAGAGCTTGGCGGCGAGGTCGATCCCCTGCCGGCTGCCGCTCGGGATCATGACCCGCTCCGGCGGAGCGTCGACGCCGAGCGCGCGGAGCCTGGCTGAACCCCGGCGAACGTGATCATTCCGGGCCCGATCGATGACGCTGAGGATGGAACGAATCGGTGACGGCCCGAGCCCCTGGATGCGCTGCGACGTCGAAGGGTTGCATTTCGGGTACCGCACATTCACGGCGCACCCCGATCGCATCCTCGCCGAACGCGGCCTCGGGCGTGCGCACCACCGAGTGCTCTACTTCGTCCGGCGCGCGCGTCGCGTCGCCGTAACGCCGGCGGGAGCACGCCTGGAGGCCGAACTCACCGGGGCGCAGACCCGGCTGCTCGACGCCGTCTTCGCCGAGATCGGCACCCCCGCGCGGCAGAACCGGCGAACAGCGATGAACCGGCACGCCACACTCGACGGGTGACCCCGTCCGCGAACGAGCGCCATGCCATGCCCGGCTTCGTCGCGTTCAGGTCTGGTCTCCGGCCGAGACTCCGCCCGCGCTCGAGGCACCGGGCAGTGCCTGCACCAGCATCGCGACGAGCGCCCGCGGGGTCGTGTTCCACTTCTGCTTCGAGAGGTGCCCGCTGAGTTCCATGCTCGCGATGCCGTGGGCGCTCGACATGAGCAGTGCGCCGTAGCGACGGGCGTCTTCGCGGCCGACGATGTCGCCGACCAGACCGAGGAAGACATCCTGTGACCGCCCCGCCGCCTCGACGATCTGAGAGGGGTCGCCGGTCGGAGCGGACCACATGAGCGCATACAGGTGGGGTTTCCTGGCAGCGACGTCGAGGAGTGCGATCAACGCCGCCTCGAGCTTCGCGTCCGCTGATTCGCCACCGTTCCGGATCCGGTCCAGCACCTGAGCGAGCTCCAGCCAACCGTCGACGACGAGCTGGGCCAGCAGGTGCTCCTTGTCCGGGAAGTGCCCGTACGGCGCGCCGCGCGACACTCCCGCCTGCGCGCCGACCGCACGCAGCGTGACCGCGGCCGGACCGCCGGCGTCGAGGAGGTCGCCGGCCGCGCGCAGCAATGCCACGCGTGTGGCTGCGGCGGAGTCGGCACGATTCGTCATGCCCACAGCCTAGTTGACAATGTCACATGGATGCGTGAGAGTACTCACATGACAACGTCACACGAAATGGAATTGATCGTCGTATCGGGAGCCTCGTCAGGAATGGGCGCCGCGACGGCGCACGAGCTCGCGCAGCGCGGCTACCACGTCCTCGCCGGGGTTCGCAGCTCCGCCGACGCCGAGGCGATCCGCGAAGAGCAGGTCGAACCGGTGATCCTCGACATCACCATCCCCGAGCAGATCGACGCGCTCGTCGCGCGAATCGAGGCGGATGCGCAGGGCCGAAAGCTGCGGGCGCTGGTGAACAACGCGGGCATCGCCGTGAACGCCCCGGTCGAGACGCTCCCGTTGGAGCAGTGGCGCCGCCAGTTCGACGTCAATCTCTTCGGCCACATCGCGATGACGCAGGCGCTCTTGCCGTTCCTCCATCACAGCGGCGGCCGTGTGGTCAACATCAGCTCGGTGGGCGGCAAAGTGGCGATGCCGACGTACGGCGCGTACGCCGGGGCCAAGTTCGCCTTGGAGGCGGTCAGCGACGCACTCCGTCGCGAGCTCGCTCCGCACGGGGTTCAGGTGGTCGTCGTCGAACCCGGCGGCGTGCAGACCTCGATGACCGGCCACGGCATCGAGCGCGCGAAGGCATTCGTGCAAGAGATGTCACCCATTCAGCGGCGCCGTTACGGGAGCCTCATGCAGGCGATCATCAACCAGGCGACGTCCTTCACCACCAGGGGCGTCACCGCGGAGGCGGCTGCGGTCGTCATCGCCGACGCGACCACCGCGCCCAAGCCACGAATCCGGTACACGATCGGCCGGGATGCGGCCGTGATGACCCGCCTCACGCGCCTGCTGCCCGACGCCCTCCTCGACCGCGTCAGCGCCGCAAACCTCCGCCCCCACTTCCCGAAGACGCAGCCCGATTAGGTCAGCCATCGAACGCAGTGAGCCTGCTGTCCAAGAAAAAGTCCCGAAAATCCTTCGATCTCCGGGACTTCTTGGTCGGGCTGACAGGATTTGAACCTGCGACCCCTTGACCCCCAGTCAAGTGCGCTACCAAGCTGCGCCACAGCCCGTGGCTTGCCGCCGGCCACCCCGAAGGGCCGCAGACAACTTGTCCATGATAGCGCCTCCGCGACCGCTTCGCTGACGCGGTGCCGTGCATCACGACCCCATAACAGATCGGGCAGACAACCGATCCGCATCCATACGGATGCATAAAATCTCACTCAGAGGCGCGCCGCGGGGATGATCCCGACGGCCCCCGCGGCGCCCTCACCCACCGAGCCGCAGCGGCAACCACACCCGCACCCGCACATCCGCGCCCGCGCCCGCACAGGCAGCGGCGCGGGTTCCCGCACAGTTTGGGACTCACACTCCCAAACTCACGAACTTCCGAAGTTCATCGGTACATAATTGACCATGCCCCAGTCAACAGCTGCGCCCTCAGCCACCTCCCGACGACAGGGTGCGTCCGCCAATCTGTCGGAGCCCCGAGCCGCCAGAACGCACGAAGCCCTCACCACCTCGCTCTTCGCATTGCTCCGCGACCACGACCTCACCGAGATCAGCATCTCCGAGCTCTGCCGCACCGCCGGCGTGCATCGCACCACCTTCTACGGCCACTACGCCGACATCTACGCCTTCGCCGCCGACGCCTTCGCGCGCATGCTCGACGACCTCGCGAACGTCGCCGACGACCCCGCGAGCTTCGACGACTCCTCCCCCGAGGCCATCACCGCCGCCTACGCGCAATCGGTGCGGCAAGAACTCATTCACATCCGCGACCATCGGCCGGCCTACCGCATGATGTTCGGCACGCGGGTCGATGCCGGCTTCCGCCGCGAACTCTTCCAGCGCCTGCTGCGCCGCGCCGCCATCTCGATCTCCATCTGGCAGCGGCACGGTGTCGCCACCGAGATCGACGCGGCCACCGCCGCCGCCTACATCGCGGGCGGTTCGGTCGGCGTGTTCGAAGACTGGGCCAACAGCGACGAGACCGATGCGGATGCCCGCACCGACGAGATCATGGCCACCTCCCCCTCCTGGTGCTCCTCGCTCTACCAGGGCAACAGTCACGACACCGACGCGCGCAATGGTGTGAAGTAAGCCCGATGGTGTGAAATAAGACGGTGCCCTCCGACACCGCAGTGAACGCCACCGCCCGTCCCCTCGCCCTCGCCGTCGACGTCGGCGGCACCAAGGTCGAAGCAGCGCTCGTCGCTGCCGACGCCACCGTCGTCGCGGGCACCCGCCACCGCGCCCCCACCGGCGCCGGCAACACCACCGAGGGCATCGCGGATGCGGTGCGGCACGTCATCGACGCCACCCTCGCCGCGGCTCCCGCCGGCTCCCCCATCCTGGGCGCGGGCGTCGGCAGCGCCGGCCCCATCTCGGTCGAGCGCGGTACCGTCTCCCCCCTCAACCTCGTGGCGTGGCGCGATTTCCCGCTGGCCGAGCTCGTCGCCGAACACTCGGGGCTGCCGCGCGAGAAGACGGTGCTCCGGCTCGACGGGCTGTGCATCCTGCTCGCCGAGCTCTGGGCCGGCGCGCTGCAGGGCTACCGCACCGCGATGGGCATGGTCGTCTCCACCGGCATCGGCGGCGGCTTGCTCGTCGAGGGACGCCTGGTGGGCGGCCGCACCGGCAACGCCGGGCATGTGGGCCAGATTCAGCTGCACACCCACGACGTGCCGGGGCGCGACCTGTCGGTCACCCTCGAGGGCATCGCCGCCGGGCCTCGCATCGTGGAGTGGGCGCGCGAGCAGGGCTGGCCGGGCAGCACCGGCGAAGAGCTCGCGGCGGCATATGCGGCGGGCGACCCGATCGCGGTCGCCGCCGTGCGCCGCTGTGCCCGCGCGCTCGGTGAGGGCATCGCCTCGGTCTGCGCGCTGGTCGACCTCGAGGCCGTCGCGATCGGCGGCGGCTTCTCCCGCGTCACCCCCGACCTCTTCGACCTGGTGCGCACCGCGGTCGCCGAGGTGGCGCCGCTCGACACCATCCCGGGCGTGCGCATCCTGCCGTCGGCCCTCTCCGACGAGGGCCCGCTCATCGGCGCCGCCGGACTCGTGCACCGCGCCGAACTGCTCCCCTGAGCTCCCCCGCCCTCGGAACCCGCGAACCCTACCGCTTGCGCTTCTCGCGCACCCGCATGTTCACCACGATGGGCGTGCCCTCGAAGCCGTAGATCTCGCGCAACCGCCGCTGCACGTACCGGCGGTACCCGGGGTCGAGGAACCCGGTCGTGAACAGCACGAATGTCGGCGGCCGCGACGCCGCCTGCGTGCCGAACAGGATGCGCGGCTGCTTGCCCCCACGCACGGGGTGCGGATGCGCGGCCGTCAGCTCGGCCAGGAACGCGTTGAACTTCCCGGTCGGAATGCGCGTGTCCCACGAGTCGAGCGCGAGCTCCAGCGCCGGCACGAGCTTCTCCAGGTGCCGCCCGGTGCGCGCCGAGATGTTCACCCGGGGCGCCCACGTGACGTGCGCGAGGTCCTGCTCGATCTCGCGT
>BADC01000235.1 GCA_000333435.1 Corynebacterium-like bacterium B27
GCCCCTCGACATCGAATCCGAACCGGGGGGCACGTCGATTCGCTGGACGGTGCCCTTCCCCGACCTCGACGAGAAGGAGAACCCGTGATCCGCGTCTTCCTGGTCGACGACCACGAGATCGTGCGTCGCGGCATCGGCGACCTGCTCGACGCCGAGGCCGACATCGAGATCGTCGGCGAGGCCGCATCCGTGAGTCAGGCCTCGGGCCGGATCGGCGCCACGGCGCCGGATGTCGCGGTGCTCGATGTGCGGCTGCCCGACGGCAGCGGGATCGACCTGTGCCGCGACATCCGCTCGCAGCACCCGGACGTGCGCTGCCTGATCCTCACGGGCTACGACGACGACGAGGCGCTGTTCGCCGCCGTGGTGGCCGGCGCGTCCGGCTATGTGCTGAAGGATGTCCGGGGAGCCGGCCTCATCGACGCGGTCCGTGCGGTGGCGGCCGGGCGCACGCTGCTCGACCCCGCCCTCACCCGGCGGGCGTCGAAGCAGATGCGGTCGGCCCCCGACGGCGATCCGCGATTCGAGTCCCTGAGTCTCCGAGAGCGGCAGATCCTCGCGCTGATCGGTGACGGGCTCACGAATCGCCAGATCGGCGAGCGCCTCTCGTTGGCCGAGAAGACGGTGAAGAACTACGTCTCCACGATGCTCAGCAAACTCGGTCTCGTCCGGCGTACCCAGGCGGCCGTGTTCCAGTCCGAGCGTCGTCGCGGCGAGCGCTGACGGGAGTGGGTCATGCCAAGGCGATCGTCAATCCGCTGATGAGGTCGCCGGTCAGAACGAAGTCGTAGGCGAAGACCCACGGACCGCCGGGGACCTCGGCGTCGGAGTCGGCGATCATCCGCCCGTTCTCGTACGACGTGGGCGTGATGACGACCTTCGCCGCGATCAGGTCGTTCGTCACCCAGGCGCGCACCGCGGCCGGGTCGGTGTGCGTGTGACCGTCGTCGCCCACGATCGCGTCGGCCGTGAAGGTGGCGAGCACGGCCTCGAGGTCGTGCGCGTTGATGGCATCGACGAAGTCGCCGACGGGCTTGGGAAGGGTGATCGCGTTCATGGTCGTCTGCTTTCTCGTGAGGTATTTACTGTCCTACAGGACACTAACATGAATTGGTGTCTTCCCGGACACTATTTGGGGGCGGCGTCAGTAGAATCGCGAGATGGATGAGAGCGGGCAGCAGGGCGGCAAGCGATCGCTGCACGCCGGCGACTTCCCCTACCGGTCCGACCTGCTCGCCAACCTGAGTGCGCTGATCCTGCTCTGGGACTCCCCCGCGCTGCAGGGCGAGATCCTCGCCAAGAGCGGGGAGAGCATCGACCAGCAGTCCCATGCCACGCTCCGCCACCTGCTCGCGTGGGGGCCGATGCGGCCCACCGCCCTGGCGGAGGTGCTCGCCACCGGCGCATCGCACGTCAGCAAGATCGTGCGCCGGCTCGAGAGCGACGGGCTCGTCGAGCGCACGACCGATCCGGCCGACCGCCGCGCGACCCTGATCAGCCTCACCACCGCGGGCGAGGAGGCAGCGCGCGGCGTCTACGCCCTCGGCGACCGGATGATCGCCGAGGTGCTCGCCGAATGGACGCCCGAGGACATCCGGCGCTACACCGCGCTCACCGAGCGGTTCGTGAACGATGCGATCACCTCCGCCGCGCGCATGCTGGAGCGAGGACTCCTTCCCCCGGCCTGATCCCGGACGGGACCAAATGCCCTACTCCTCCCCTCGGCGCTCCGCGAGAGTGCCGGTGAAGGCGCGCAACGGAGCCCTTCTGACCGAAAGGACGACGATGATGTGGGAAGGCGAGGGCGACGTCCGGGAACTCGGCGTCGCGGAATGCTGGGAATTCCTGCGAGCCCACGAGCTGGGCCGGCTGGCGATCGCCGTGGGTGGCGAGATCGACATCTTCCCGGTCAACTACCTGGCCGAGTCGGATTCGATCCTGATCCGCACGGCACCGGGCACGAAACTGCTCGAGCTCGTGATCGCGCAGAAGGTCGCTTTCGAGATCGACGGCTACACCGACGAGGACGCCTGGAGCGTGGTGCTCAAAGGGGTCGCGCGGCGCCTCGAACGCCGGAGCGAGATCGATGAGGCCGACACGGAACCTCTGACGCCCTGGATCCCGACCCTCAAGTACGAATACGTGCGCATCACCGCGGAGTCGCTGTCGGGGCGGCACTTCCGTCGCGGTCCCGAACCCGAGCGGTACTGACGCCCCGGGTGATGAAACGGGCCGCCCGCCGGCTCAGGCGATGGCGGTAGCCCCG
>BADC01000234.1 GCA_000333435.1 Corynebacterium-like bacterium B27
CGGTGGGCACCACGCCCCCGCCCTCCCACCGGCGTACGCCCAACCGGCCGCAGCCCCGACGGTGCCACTCGAGTCGACGGTGCGGCGCCCGGCCACGGCCGCGCCCGTCTATACCGCGCCGGTGGCCAAGAAGTCGGTGTGGCCGGGCATCGTGCTAGACGCCGTGCTCGTCGTGGCGGTGGCCGCAGCGGCGGTCGTGTACCTGACGGGCGGCTGAGGTGCGGCTGAAGTTCACCCTGGCCCGGGCATCCGCACCGCCCGCCGACATCGTGGTGACGACGGATGCGACCGCCTCCGTCGGCGACATCGCCACCGCCATCGCCGCCGCCGATCCGCTCGCGGAGCACGGAGCGCCCGTCCCGGCCGCCGGTGCGCTCACCCTGGCCGTGTCGCCGCCGGCGTTCGCGCGCGAGGCCGTGCTCGCGCCCGGCACGCCGATCGGCGAGGCCGAGATCGGCTCCGGCTTCACCGTGCGGCTGACTGCCCCGAACGACCCGCACGACCGCGCCGCACCGGGCTCCGCCGCAGGAGGCGCCACCGCCCTCCGCGCCGCCGACGCCACCGCGGTGATCGCGCGCATCCTCACCGGCCCGGACGCCGGCCGCGAGTTCGCCCTGGGTTTCGGTGAGAGCACCATCGGTCGCGACCCGGGCTGCACCATCGTGCTCACCGACCCCCTCGCCTCGAAGCTGCACGCGAAGGTGCTGGTGGGCGACACCATCGAGGTCGCCGACCTCAACTCCGCCAACGGACTGCTCATCGACGGCGGTGTGGTGACGCGGGTCACGGTCGACGAGCACCAGTCGGTGACCATCGGCGACTCCGAGATCGGCTTCCGGCGGGTCGCCCGGCCCGAGCCCGCCACGCCGAGCGCACCGGGCGCACCGGGCGTCCCGGCCCCGAACCGCGCCCCCGCCGAACGCGGCGGCAGCCTCCCGTTCAACCGCGCCCCGCGGGTCGAGCCGCGCTACCCCGGTCGCGAGTTCACCGCTCCGACCACCCCGGCCGAGCCCGAGAAGACCCGCTTCCCGTGGATCTCGCTCCTCGCGCCGCTCATCACCGGGGCCGCGATGTTCGCGCTGTTCCAGAGCGCCTTCGCCCTGCTGTTCGTGGCGCTCGCACCCGTGCTGGTGTTCGGCAGCTACCTCGATGGCGGCCTCAACCGGCGACGCCGCATCGGCACCGACACCGCCCGCTTCGACGAGGAGCTGCACGACCTCTCGGCCGAACTCGCCGCCGAGGTGCCGCGTGAGCGATCGGTGCGCAACACCGAAGCGCCGACCACGGCCGACGTCTACACCGACGCCCTCCAACTCGGCCCCCTGCTCTGGACCAGGCGGCCCGAGCACTGGTCGTTCCTCAACCTGCGCCTCGGCACCGGCACGCTCCCCTCGCGCAACACCGTGTCACGCTCGGAGGCGACGGGACCGGTGGTCGCGGCGCTCGAACACCGCGTCGAGGAGGTGCTCGCCCCGTTCGCCGAGATCGCCGACGTACCGCTCGTCGAGAACCCGCGGGCGAGCGGCGGCATCGGTGTGGTGGGGCCGGATGCGGAGGTCGCCGACGTGATGCGGGGCCTCCTCGTGCAAGTGGCGGGTCTGCACTCCCCCGCCGAGGTCGTGCTCGCCGCCATCACGAGCGCGCGCTGGTCGCCCGAGTACGCGTGGCTCGGCTGGCTGCCGCACACCTCCTCGCCGCAATCGCCGCTCGGCGACCAGGTGCACCTCGCCGACAGCGCGGCGACCGGACTGACCCTGCTCGCGTCACTCGAGGACCTGGTCGCGGCACGCGCCGGGAGCACCGGCACGCCGGCCGAGCGCGGCGCGCTGCCCGCCGACGACGACGTCACCGCCGCCGGGGCCCGAGTCGGCGAGCCCGGAGCGTCGGACGGCGGCGCCGCCGCCCCGGCCCGCGGTGCCGCCATGCCCGCCGTCGTCGTGCTGGTCACCGACGACGCGCCCGTCGATCGAGCGCGGCTCGTGCAACTCGCCGAGCGCGCAGCGGAGGCGAACGTCTACCTGCTCTGGGCGGCGCCCTCGGCCCGCGAGCTGCCCGCGGTGTGCCGGAGCTGGGTCGACCTGGCCGGGGAACAGGCGGGAAGCGCATCCGTCTCGCTGGTGCGGCTCGGCCGTGCCGTGCACGGGGTGCGCTGCGAGCGCGTCGACCGTGAGCAGGCCACCGCCCTCGCGCGTCGCCTCGCGCCCCTCGTCGACTCGGGCGCGCGCATCGACGACTCGAGCGATCTGCCGCCGTCGGTGTCGTTCCTGACCCTGGTGGGCTCGGATTTCGCCGAGTCGCCCGCCACCGTGGTCGACCGCTGGCGCCAGAACGACTCGTTGCTCGATCGGGACGAGCTCGGCACCGCCGACGCCGCCGGAGGCGCACCGGCGCCCCGGGCACCACGGCGCGCCGGCAGCCTGCGGGCCCTGGTCGGCAACTCGGGCATCGACGCCATGCACCTCGACCTGCGCCTGCAGGGCCCGCACGCGCTGGTGGGCGGCACGACCGGATCGGGCAAATCGGAGTTCTTGCAGGCCTGGGTGCTCGGGATGGCCGCCGAGTACAGCCCCGACCGGGTCACCTTCCTCTTCGTCGACTACAAGGGCGGCTCGGCGTTCGCCGAGTGCGTGACCCTGCCGCACGCGGTGGGCCTCGTCACCGACCTGAGCCCGCACCTCGTGCGTCGCGCGCTCACGAGCCTCCGCGCCGAGTTGCAGCACCGCGAGCGCCTGCTCGGGCGCAAGAAGGCGAAAGACCTGCTCGAGCTGGAGAAGCGCGGCGACCCGGAGTGCCCGCCCGCGCTCGTGATCGTCATCGACGAGTTCGCGGCGCTCGCCACCGACGTGCCCGAGTTCGTCGACGGCGTGGTCGACATCGCGCAGCGCGGCCGCTCGCTCGGCATCCACCTCATCATGGCCACCCAGCGGCCGGCCGGCGTGATCAAGGACAACCTGCGGGCCAACACCAACCTCCGCGTCGCCCTGCGGATGGCCGACGAGCACGACTCGACGGATGTCATCGGCGAGAAGACGGCGGCCTGGTTCGACCCGGCACTCCCCGGGCGCGCGGTGGCCAAGACCGGGCCGGGCAAGCTCACGCCGTTCCAGACCGCGTACGTGGGCGGCTGGACCCGCAGCGAACCCGAGCGCGCGAGCGTGAAGGTGGCCGAGCTGCGGTTCGGTGCCGAGATCGTGTGGGAGCCCCGGGTGGCCGACGTCGCCGCGCTCCGGCGCGACGAGACCGGGCCGAACGACGAGTCACGCGTGGTGTCGACCATCGGCACCGCCGCAGCGATCGCCGGCGTACCGGCTCCGCGGCGGCCATGGCTGGATGAGCTCGCGGCGACGTACGATCTCGCCGCGCTGCCGGGGGCCGATGGCGCCGCAGCGCCCGGCGGAGCGCTCACCTTCGGCCTGGCCGACCTGCCCGAGCGGCAGACCCAGGAGCCCGTCGCGTTCTTCCCCGATGCCGACGGCCACCTCGCCGTCTACGGCACCAGCGGCTCGGGCAAGACGGTGACGCTCCGCACCGTCGCGGTGGCGGCGTCGCTGGCGGCCGGCGATCCGGCGTCCATCTACGCCCTCGACTTCGCCGGCGGCGGCCTCCGGATGCTCGAGCAGCTGCCCACCGTCGGTTCGGTGATCGCGGGCGACGACCCCGAACGCGTGGCCCGGCTGCTGCGCACCCTCAACGCGCTCATCGACGAGCGGGGGCGCGCCTTCTCGGCGGTGAACGCCGGCTCGCTCGACGACTACGGCGAGCTCTCGGGCGCGGGGGCCGGCCCGGCCGGCACCCGCCCCGGGCGCCGTGGTGCCGCGCGTGCTGCTGCTCATCAACGGGTTCCGGGCGTTCCGCGCGGAGTGGGAGACCGCATCCGGCGCCTGGCGCGCTACGGCGAGTTCCTGCGGGTGCTCACCGAGGGCCGGCGCCTCGGCGTGCACGTCGTTTTCAGCGCCGACCGGCCGGGCAGCGTGCCCTCCTCGGTGAGTTCGGCGGTGCCGCGGCGCGTGGTGCTCCGCATGGCCGACGACTCGGCCTACCTCATGCTCGACGCCCCCGACGACGTGCTGAGCGCGGCGTCGCCCGCGGGCCGCGCGATCGTCGACGGTCACGAGACGCAGATCGCCGTGCTCGGCGGCTCGCGCAACGTGCTCGAGCAGGCCGGGGCCTTGGAGCGGCTCGGCGCCGAGCTCCGCGCACAGCTCCGCGCACAGGGGCTGACGGATGTCGCGGGCGTCGGCTCGCTGCCCACCGAGGTCGCTCTGACCGAGCTACCGGTCGAGGTGAAGGGCTGGCCTGTCGCCGGTGTCTCCGACGACGACCTCGCGCCGATCGGCTTCGACCCGGTCGGGTTGCTCCTCGTCGCGGGCGGCCCGGCGAGCGGGCGCTCGAACGCGGTGCTCGCGCTCACGCAGTCGCTGCGGCGGTGGCGGCCCGGCATCGCGCTCTACTACCTCGGCCAGCGCCGCTCCGCGCTCCTCGGCGCGGTGCCGTGGACCGAGACGGCCACCGATCCGGATGCGGTCGCCCAGCTCGCGCGCCGGCTCGCCGCCGAGATCACGGCCGCCGACGCCGCAGCCGACGCCACCGAGCCTGCAGCACCCGTCGCCGTGATCGTCGAGAGCATCGCCGACTTCCTCTCCACCCCCGCCGACGCCGCGATCGTCGAATTGACCCGTGCTGTCAAGCGCAGCGAGCACCTGCTCGTGGCCGAGGCGGAGACCAGTGCCTGGAGTTCGTCGTGGCCGCTCTTGGCCGAGGTCAAGAACGCGCGCCGCGGCATCCTCCTCCAACCCGAACCCGCTGAAGGGGAGACGGTGCTGCGCACCGCCCTCCCGCGCGCCGCACGCTCGGAGTTCCCTCCGGGCCGCGGCTACCTGGTGGCCGGAGGCAAGGCCACCCGGGTGCAGCTGCCGCTGGCGGCCGCGCCCAGCACCAGCACCACCGATCCGGCCGCCGACATCGCGGCCCGCCCCTAAGGAGAACACCATGGCCAACCTCAACGTCACCTACGAAGAGATGAACGACGCCGCCGCGCGGTTGGACGCCGGCCGGGACTCGATGACGAACACACTGACGGAGCTGCGGAACCTGATCGACCAGCTCGTGGCGAACGGCTTCCAGACCCAGCTGGCCTCGGGCGCATTCAAGGACACCTACGAGCAGTTCACCACCGGCACCACCCAGGCGGTCGGCGGCCTCGACGGCATGGCGAAGTTCCTGCGCGGCGCCGCCACCGCCATGCAGAACACCGACGAGCAGCTCGCCCGCTCGATCCAGCAGAACTGACATGGCCGACCTCGTCGTCGACACCGACACCCTGCGGGAGCTCGACTCCTCGCTGCGGTTGATCGTCAGCACCCTCGACACCGCCGGCGGCATCAGCCGTTCGAGCGCCGACGCCTGCGGCGACGGCGACCTCGCCGGCGTGCTGATCGACTTCGCCGACGACTGGGAGGACACCCGGGAGGACATGCTCGACGCGGTGCGCTCGATCAGCGACGCGGTGCACATGATCTCGGATGCCTTCGACCAGGCCGACGGGGAGCTGCTGAAGCTGGTGGCGAAGCTGCGGGGCGAGGGCTGATGGCCGAGCTCGGGCCGCTGCCGGGCGATCCCGACACGGTGCTCCGCGACGCCACGCAGTACCAGCGCACCGCCGAGGCCATCGCCTCCGCGGCCGAGCAGCTGCGCGGGCTGTCGACCGGCCGCTACCGGAGCGACGCCGTCGACGCGATCATCGACACGGCGGGCGAGGCGGCCGGAACCATCACGCAGGCGCACACCCGCTACGCCGAGGCCGCCCAGGCCCTGCTCGACTACGTCGGGCCGATGCGTGAGGCGCACGACCGGGCGAACGCCCTGACCGCGGCCAATCGCGACCTCGTCGACCGGGCCGCCCTCATCCGGCCGCAGCTCGAGGAGTACGAGCGGCAGGCGCAGCTTCCCGGGCCGCAGCAGCAGTCGGCGATGGCGGCGGCGGACCAGCTGCGGGCGGAGCTGACGAGTCTGCAGTCGCAGATGAGCCAGGCCGAGGCGGAGTGGCACGCCGCGCTGGAGATGATGCGCCGGGCCGCCGCCGCGGCGGCCGGGCGCGTGCACCGCGGCAACGAGTTCGGCGACCTCAACGACAGCTTCTGGGACTCGCTCGGCGACTTCTTCGACATCGTGGGACTGATCGCGAGCATCGCGCAGGTGATCCTCAAGATCGTGTCGCTGGTACTCACGGTGCTCGCCGTGGTCTTCGCCGCCCTGGCCGTGGTGCTGCCCATCCTCGCCGTCGTCGCCGGGCTGCTGTTCACCTACGCGCAGGTGGCCAACCTGGCCATCGCGATCCTGGCGCTGCTGCAGTTCACGCTGAACGGCTTCCACATCCTCGACCTCGTCGTGGCGGGCATGGCGGTGCTGGCCGCGTTCGGCGGCGGCGCGCTCGGCAACGCGCTCGGAGCGGCGGCGAAGTCGGCCGCCGCCGGTGCCACCACCGCGCTCGGCGAGGCGGCGAGCAAGGGCATCGGCGAGCTCGCCCAGCAGGCGGTGAGTCACGCTCTGGAGGCGGCCACCGATCAGGTGGTCGACGGCATCCTCGACCTCGGTGGCGACGGGGCGCACTCACTCTACGACTCCATCTCGGGGGTCGGCACCGACTTCCTCGACACGAGCTTCGCCGACGATGTCTCGGCGTTCACCGACACCATGACCGGCATCGGCGAGAAGGTGGGCGCCGATTTCGCCGAGGGCGTGCAGGCCAGCGGGCTCGGCGATCTCATCACGGGTGCCGGCCAGCTCGGGCGCGCGGGCGCCGGGCTGCTCGGCCAGGGCTACGACGCGGCCTACTCGGTCGCCACGCAGGTGACCACCGCTGTCGACGGAGCCGTCTCGTCCATCCAGAGCTCGATCGATGAGGCGTCTCGAAACGCGCTCGGGCCGCTGCTCGGCGACGGGCTCGACCACGTGTCGGCCCAGTTCGCGCACGACCTCGGCGGGGCGCTCGGCGGCCCGGAGGCGGGCAAGCAGGTGAGCGACTTCGTCTCGTCGCAACTCGGCGGCGTTCTCGGCGCGGTTCCGGGTGCGGATGCGGTGGTGAAGCCGATCGCGACGGGGTTCGGCGATCTCGCACAGAGTGCGTACAACGCCTCGCAGGCGCCGCACATCGGCGCCGGCACGAGTGGTGGGAGCCGGCATGGCTGAGCCGGTACGGTTCTCGCTCGGGCTGCCGGCCGGCTGGGTGGAGCTGCCCATGGCCGCCGGCGACACCGCGGCTGCCGCTGGCGCCGCGGGTGGACTCGCGGCCACGGAGGTGGCGGAGAAGCTCACTCGGCTCGCCGAGCTGGCTCGGCGGCAGAACCGGCCGGGGCGGAGGCACTACGTCTACCTCGGTGTGGGCGAGACACCGTCGGTGCGGGCATGGGCGCACCTCGAGCTCGTGGCGCGGGAGGGGGCGACCGTCGAAACGGTGCTCGCGCGGGCGGCCGAGCCGGCGGGCGGCCCCGCGGGCGCAGGTAGCGTGGGCGCGGGCGACGGTGTGCGGCCGTGGCGGCGCGAGGCCGCCGCGGGCGTGATCGCCGAGCGGCCGGCCGCCGTGGTCGACGACCTGCTCGAGGTGCCGTCAGCCGACGGCAGCCGCTTGCACCGCCGCATCCTGATCACCCTCTTCCCGGCCGATGACAGGTCGGCCGACGCGCTTGCGCTGGGCGACGAGCTCGTCGTGCAGCTGCAGCTCTCCACGCCCGACCTCACCGCGTTCGACGACCCCCGGGCGGTCGCGATCGCGATGGCCGAGACGTTGCGATTCGAGACCGCGACGCCGGAGGTGGTGGCGTGAGCGGCTCCCGTTCCCCCCGCGAGACGGGCTTCGACTTCGCGCTGCCGGGCACCTGGTGGCTCGTGCCGGTCGCCGACCCCGAGGCGTCGGCGAAGGCGATCGGGCGGGCCGTCGAGCAGGCCATCGGCCGGCGCGACGCGGATGCCCGGCTGCGCGCCGAGCTGCGCGCCCGGTTCACCGATGTCGCCGACCGCGCGCGCACGGCGGGCGCCGCGCAGGTGCACCTCTGCCGCGAGATCATGCCCGGCGTGCCGCTGCCGGCGACGCTCACGGTCTACTGGCCACGGCTCGCATTGCGGGCGAGCGGCGAGGCCGACCCGGCGGCGGCGCTCGCGCGGGTGCTCGGCGCCCCCGATGCCGCGACCACCCAGGTGGCGCTGACCGACCTGCCGACGGGGGCGGGCATCCGTCGTTCCCGCGTGGTGACGGGTTCGGCGGCACCGGACGGTTCGGCGCCCGAGGTCACGACCGTCGAGGTCGACTACTGGCTGGCCACCCCCGGAGATCGGGTGCTGCTGCTCTCCTTCGCCTGCGGCATGCCGCTGCTCGCCGACCAGCTCGTGACCCTCTTCGACGAGGTCGTCCGAACCACCACCTGGACCTTCCCTGAACCCACAGCGAGCCGCCGCTGAACCGGGCGGGGCGGGCGCGCGAGGGTCAGCGGGAGCCGGTGCGGGCAGCCGAGGAGCGGACGCGGCGCCGGTCGAGCACGTAGCCCTGCAGTGCGATGACGGCGGCACCCCGGCACCAGCTCTCGTTGCTGCCCGAGGTCAACTCGACCCGTACGTCGGCCGCGCGCGGATCGCGATGCTCCCGGATGCCCTCCTCCACGGCCGGCATCGACACCCGTGCGAGGTCGACCCCCTCCCCGCCGATCACGACGAGCTCCGGCGCGGCGAGATTCGCGATGGCCGCGATCAGACGGCCGAGCGCGCGACCCGACGCATCCGCGATTCCGCGCGCTGCCGGATGCCCGTCGGCAGCGAGCGTCAGGAACTCCGGCCACTGCACCTCGCGCCCCAGGGCGAGCGAGATGTCGCGCACGAGGTAGGGCATGGTGAGCATCGACTCGGCACAGCCACGATGGCCCCGACTGCACAGCGGCCCGAGCGGATCGAGCGGCCAGTGCCCGACCAGCCCCACCCCCGAATCGCCGCCGGCCAGCAACCTCCCGTTGGCGATGCAGCCGTAGCCGACGCCGACGCCCAGGGTGAGTGCGGCGAAGTTGGCGTGGCCGGCTCCGAGGCCGAACCAGTGCAGGGCCTCGGTGAAGGCGGTCAGGTCTTTCGCCGCGAAGGTCGGGAGCCCGCAGCGCTCCTGCACCATCGACGACAGCGGCACATCCTCCCAGCCGAGGAAGGGCGCACTGCTCACCCGGCCCTCGTCGTCGACGACGCCGCCCAGGCCGATGCCCACGGCATCGATGACGTGCTCCCCGGCTGCGCGGGCGACCAGTTCGCAGATGCGCTCGACCACGGCGGCGGGTTCGGTCGAGTCGAGCGGGAGTTCGAAGTAGTCCACGACGTCGGCGCGGAGGTCGGTCACCGCTGCCGAGACGGCGTCCCCCGCGAGCTTCACGCCGAGGAAGTGATGCGCGCTCGTGACGACGTCGAGCGGAATGGACGGCCGGCCGTTGCGGCGCTCGGCCGGCAGAGCGGTCTCGGTGAGCAGCCCGGCATCGATGAGGTCGGCACTGATGCGCGTGAGGGTGGCCGGGGCGAGGTCGAGCCGCCGGGCGAGCTCGGCACGCGCCAAGGGGCCGTGCAGCAGCACCTCGAGCGCGACCACCTGCGCGAGCTCGTCAGCGGGACGCCACGGCATCGTGCGCCTTCCTTTTCATCACGAACCAACTCTCTCATAAAAGTGTCGGAAAGTGACTACTTGACGTCAAGTTTGTTCGTGTGATGAAATAACCCCGCATGGCGCATCCGCCCATCATCCGAATCAGGAGACACTGCAATGAGGCATACCCGTTTCGCCGTCGCCGGGGCGCTCGTCGCCGCCGGGGCACTCGTCCTGTCGGGCTGTTCGACGTCCTCCGGGGGCAGCAGCGACGACCCGATCACGCTCACCCTCTGGGGCACCTACGGCAACGGCGGCAACAGCGCCCAGACCGACGAGCTCGAGAAAGAACTCATCCCCGCCTTCGAGAAGGCCAACCCCGGCATCACCGTCGACTACGTCGACATGCCCTACGACGGCCTCAAGCAGAAGCTCACCACGAGCGCGGCCGGCGGTGAGCTGCCCGACCTCGTGCGCTCCGACATCGGCTGGGTGGCCCAGTTCGCCCAGCTCGGGGTGTTCAAGCAGCTCGACGGCAGCATGCCGGGCTTCGACGACCTCGCGGGCGCCGTGTACCCGGGCACCCTCGACACGGCGTCCTGGAACGGCCACTACTACGGGCTCCCCCTCGACACCAACACCCGCGTGCTCATCACCGATCAGAAGGCCCTCGACGCGGCCGGCATGTCCGCACCGCCCGCCACGTTCGACGAGCTGCGCACGATGGCCACGAAGCTGGCCGGCAC
>BADC01000233.1 GCA_000333435.1 Corynebacterium-like bacterium B27
CGAACAGGCCGACTGACAACAGCCCGCGGTCATCGATCGCTCCGCGCTCGACGAAGCCCTTGAGCATGCCGGATGCCGCGCGGCGGAGGAGCCCCATC
>BADC01000232.1 GCA_000333435.1 Corynebacterium-like bacterium B27
CGAAAGCGGGCGACGTGGGGTGGGTGATCCNGTCNAGTCNTNNGCNTCNNGCCTGGCCGGAGGCCGCGCAGCGGCCGGGGGACTATGACTCGACCGGATCACCCGGCCCACGGCGACCAACCACCCTCACCGCGTGCAAGTGACCGCGTGCCACCGCGGATCAGGATTCGACTGCTGGACCCAACCGCGCCAGCGCCAGCGCCGCCAGCGCGGCCGCGTGGTCGCCGAGGAGGGCGTCGTCGAAGAGCACGCTCTCTGAGTGCAGCATCTGGGCGTTCGCGGGGGTCAGGGCCGACGCATCCGGGGTCGCGTTCATCAGGAGGAATGCGCCCGGCGCCGCGTCGAGGAGGTACGAGAAGTCCTCCGACGCCATCATCGGCGACGTCATCTGCTCCACGCGGTCGGGCCCGAACTCTGCGGCGAGCGCCGACACCGCGAACGAGGCCGCCTCGGGGTCGTTCACCGTGACCGGGTACAGCTCGACCAGCGAAACCTCCGCCGAGCATCCGTGCGCCGCCGCGATGCCCTCGACCAACCGCGGCACCTCCACCCGCAGCGTCTCCAGCGACGACGTCGACAGCGTGCGCACGGATGCCGCCAGTCGCGCCGTCGCCGGCACCACGTTCACCGCCTCCGACGCCGACGACAGCTGCGTCACCGTCACCACCACCGGGTCGGCCACATCGAACCGCCGCGTCACCAGGGTCTGCAACGCCAACGTGATCTCCGCGATCACCGGCACCGGGTCGCGCAGCTCGTGCGGCGCCGACGCATGGCCGCCGATGCCCCGCACCGTCACCCGCAACTCGTTCATGCCGGCCATGACCGGGCCCGGCTTCGTGCGGAACACCCCCGCCGGCCCACTCGGCAGCACATGAATCGCGAAACACGCCACCGGCGCACGACCACTCGCCGCCAGCACCCCGTCCTCCACCATGATGCGCCCCCCGCCGTGCCCCTCCTCCCCCGGCTGGAACACGAACACCACATCCCCGTGCAGACTCTCCCGACTCTCGGCCAGGAGCCGCGCCGCCCCGACCAGCCCGCTCATGTGCAGATCGTGCCCGCACGCGTGCATCGCCCCGTTCGTCGACGCCCACGACAGACCGCTGCGCTCCCGAATCGGCAGTCCGTCCATGTCCGAGCGCAACAACACCGTGTCACCCGGATGCCCGCCCCGCAGCACCGCCGTCACCGAGGTGATCCGCTCCCCCAGCGTCACCTCGAGCCCCAGCCCGTCGAGCTCGGCCACGATCACCGCCTGCGTCTGCGGCAACTGCAACCCCACCTCGGGAATCACGTGCAACCGTCGCCGCAACGCGATCAGCTCGTCACCCAGCAACGCCCCGTGCTCCGAGAGCGTGATGAACCGACGCTGGTCGGCACCCGGTCCGTGCAAGACG
>BADC01000231.1 GCA_000333435.1 Corynebacterium-like bacterium B27
CTTCACCGGCGACGGCTCGTCGCATGAGCGTCGATTGATGGGCGCGGCGCTGGGCAGCAGCTTCTACGATGAAACGGATCGCCGTTTCACCGGCCGGCACTGGTGGGGCTTGGACATCGACAACATTCCTGATCCCGTGCTGGGCGATCAGGCAGCGACAATCGCTGCCTCGCTGGGATTGCCTGGTTTTGAAGATCGCTCCACCGGCACGGACATCGTGATCATCGGTGCGCGGCTTACGTCGTCCGGATCTGACGGCGTAAACGAGGACGACGCACTTCTCGACGCGGCACGATTCATCGCCTCTTCCATCCTGTGGAACCTATGGCCGAAGATGATCCCACAAGCCCATCTACCGACGATGAGGTTCACGGTCACCGTTGAAGGTGTGCAGGTTCCCATTCCCGACCCCCTGACCTGTACAGATTTGAAGCCGTTCGCATCGTCTCTCGTTGCACTTCGCAATGGTGACAACACCAAGTACACGCGCACGCGCGAGCCACGTCTCGCGGGCGAACTGAAGATCTCGAGCGGTCCTAATTTCGGAAGATCGGAGTCCGCCGTGGTGACGGCGGCCAAGCCGTTTGACGGCCCCGCACATCACGTCGCACGGATGAGAGTGGCCGAGCTCATCGTGGACTATTTCGCCGGCCCACCCCATCCGGACGAATTGTTCACCTACGGCGGGGTGTTTCGAACGGTCAAGGAATCGGATTCTTTCTTCGCGGAGTCCGAACCTCCTACACACGACGACTGGGTGGTCGCCGCGCTGCAAGGCACCGCGAAGGGAGTCGTACAGGGCTCGAAGCAATTCCTCAACAAGGAGATCGCGGAGCACATCGGCGCGAGCGGCAGCGTCGCCACCACGAGCCTCTCCGGGCTGGGCAAGTTGGCAAGCAGACTCTCTCGACTGGCGCCAGGAGTCGCTTCAGGAGGTGCAGGGCCCGGGCAAAGTCCGAGTTCAGGTGGAAGCGCGAGCGGCGCCGGTAGCAGCGGGGGTCGGTCGACGAAGAAGATCGCTCGCATCGTCGAACCGCCAAAGGTCGCAGTCTTCGATCAGCGACCATTCGTCGTGACTCGGGTACTGGTGCCTGCGTCAGACTCACCGTTGATCTGCGCGGCCAAAGCCAGCGTGATTCTCGACGGGGGCGGGCGGGAATCCGAGTCCTTCGCGGGAGCTGATGTACCTGTCGTGCTCCAGTGGCAGCCAGTCGCGGGTGGTCCCGCGGTTCACGCGCCTTCGATCCAGATCCACTCCGCCGTCGACACGGAATGGTGGGTGTACGCAAGCTATGTCGCTGACGCTGTTACACGAATCGAATTGGATACGACCATTGGCCAACTCTGACGTCCTCCCCTATTTCGTGCCGTCGTCCCAGGCTTGGAAGGTGCCGGAGTGGCAGATGCGAGCACTCGACGAATGGAGCGACCTCCCGGAATGGATCGAGGGTTGGGATCCTGACACCGATCTGCTCCTGCGGATGGTGCAGGAGATTGACCCGGATCGAATACGCACGGAGTGTCGCCTGCCCGCCGGCGCCTCACTGATCCTCACCGTCTCGTGGATCAGCTCCTCCTCGCTGATGACAGGGACAGTCTTCTCCCGGGAAATACTGCCCTCCCCCTCGATCGTGGAAGTCGAGTTGCCGGCCAAGGAGATCGGAGGGACTGTCACGCTCGTCACCACGGTTTCTGTGCGCGACGACAACGACCTCGCCTCTCCCGGTGCCCCACGATTCGCAGGCTCAATACTTCTGCGCCACGAGACCCGGGTCGCCGTGGAGGGCGCGGGGGCGATGTTCCCTGTGGCCATCGTCGATTTCGCGACGACGCCTTTCGACACCAATGCGAGTTGGAAGCTAGAGGTCACCGAAGACCTCGAGGCGCCGTTTCTCGGTGGCTTTCAGCTTCTCCTCAACTCTCGGGACGTGGATCTTGTGAAGGCGGTGACATCTGGATCGACCGACCCTCGCAGTGTGCTTCTGGTCGAGGATCTCGAGGCGGGAGTGGCATCGCTGCTCACCGAGCTGGCTCTTGACTTTGGAAGCGAGCTGACTGCCGCTTCGGAATGGGAACCGGACAGCGTTGGTAACGTCCTCACTCGGTTCTTGGACGGAGCGAAAAGCAATGGACTCGACGCCATGCCTCACGGTGCCGAGGCCACAGCCGCCTTCCGCTCCAAACTCAACGGGGTCGTTCGAGCGCTTTCCATGGGACGACCCTTCGCATGAGCGTTCTCTGGCCCCGTCTCACCGCGTCGATTGCGGTTGCCCAGTTCGAATCGGTCAAAACCGCCGTTCCCGCAGGCTCCACGTCTCACCCGGCCCAGATCTATTCGGCCGTCGGCGGCCGTCATGTCACCCCGAAGGAGATCGAGTCGTTGGCCGGCGAACTCGGGGAGCTGGCGCAGAGCTTCGGGTTTCCACAGCGGACAGGAGACTCAGAACGAATCCAGTTCGATCGCAGAGCAGCCGAGATCATCCACAGACACATGGATCTGTCATGGTCGGAAGCGGCCGCTAGAGACGTCTGGTCGTTCTTGGCCTTGATCGCCTTACCTGACCTGACTTATTGGCGGTTCGGCATCCGCAACATCGAGCGATGGGTGGGAAGCGATCTCACACGCCACACCTGGGGCCGCCTCTGGTGGCAGCATGTGACGTTCGCCAGCGAGCCAGGACTGCTCGATGCTCTGACCGAAAGCGATCTGAATCAATTGTTGGAGCGGCGCAGCATCGGAGGTGACGCGCGACTGGTCAGAGCTCTCGCTCGCGGCATCATCAACCGCGAGAACGACAGTGAAAGCCGGCGGCGACTCATCCGCGAGGTTACCGCACAGATGCGGCGCCGCTTGGCTTTCGTCGATGTGCGCTCTCTTGATGAGGAGAGACTGTCCTCGTTGGTCTCCAGGCTGATCGACAGAGCGCAAGACACGTCAAGAGTGTGAGCCAATGATCCGAGACCTGCGCTGGTTGGGTCACTCGGTTCCAGACCTCGTCTGCGCAGTCCTCGGAGCACGCGTGCCATGGATGTACGAGGACCTTTCTGTGGACGACCAGCCCACAAGCCCTGCATCGCCTGCGCGCGAAGAGCCAATCCAACGAATTCACGATCATCGCGGTGCCTCCAACTCGCTCAGGATCTGATCGATGAGCGCAGTCACGCGCATCTGGTTGTGGCGAGAAATCGACTCCAGGATCGAGTAGATCTCCTCGTCGATGACGATCATTGCCATCTCAGGCCTCCTTTGTTGCCGCCCAATCTAGCAGGTGTATAACACCGATGTGCAACCATTGCGGCGTGCCGAATCAGCCGAAAACCCCGCTCCGCGCTTTCCGCATTCCGGACGAAATCTACGACGTCCTCAAGGCCAAGGCAGCTGACGAGGGGCGCACGGTTACGGACGTTGTGCGTGAAGCATTAAAGGAGTACATCATTCGACACAATCGCGTATGACGCGAAAGTCACCTTGTCGTCGTGAACGCGGAGCACGCACAAGCAGCCGGAGCGGCCGCGCCACAGCTAATCGAGAGGGTCATGCCCAATCGAAAGACTAATTTCGCTAGACTCAGCAAGGTTAGCGATGGCATCTCGCCTCAAGGAGTTCCACCGACACATTCTGGTTCGCGACCAGAGGCTCCGCAGAGCAGGAAGAACCCGGTTCAAGTCCGGGCGGACACCACAAACGAGGGTCCGTAGCTTATGGGTAAAGCCCCCTGTTTTACTCCTAGATCAGCAACTGGAGTTCGTCTTCTCCAAAATTCAGAGGCGAATAATACTTCTTGGCGATCCCGCGGACCTTTCGTAAGCGTTGTTCGGGGTTGCCTTTTATCGATTCGGTATCGTCGCGTAGAAGGTCGATCCAATCGTCACGCGGTAGTCCGAGTTGGAGCCAGATATTGGCCTCCTCTGTGAGTCGTTTCGTCACAGCGAGCATCACAGTGAGCTCAGTGAGACCCATCTGCACCGGCTCATCAAGGGAGTAGATCGGCAACGGCTCCTTGGTCATTGCCGTCCACCGTAGTGAAGCATCCGTCGGCAGCGCAGCAAGCCGGTCGACCAGGCCTTGGTTGGCTCGCCCGCCTCCGTGAATGTAGGAATTTCGCCCTAGCCGCAACAGATGAAATAGCTCCAACGATTCAACTGAAAATTGAGCACCTGTGACTTCCTGGAACAATTCGTGCACATTGGATGAAGTCGCAGCTTTAGCGTCCGCACGACGCCCGATACTCGCCTTCGCTAGCAAAAGAAGTATCGATTTCATCAAGTCCTCTTGGAGGCCGATCACTTGTGGAACACACACGATGCCGAGGAGGTGCTCCGCCTGGTCCAAGATTTCTTGGGCTCGATCGGACTTCAAATCAAAACGTCCAGTGTGCGCGATATTTGGGAATATCTGGCCGAGAGTCAGGCCGGACCCGTGAGTGAGGTTCAGCGTGTGTTTCGCAAGCTGGGACCCCGCAAGCAGCCCCATCATCGTGTCGTTGGTCTCGATCCGGATCTTTTCGTAGTCCCGATACTGGCGATATCGCGCGATTCCCCTCATGGGAGTCATCCTCGCATGAGCACGGATACCGACTGGCTTCCTGACCGGACCGCCGACCTCAGGCTTTGTCGAACCTCCGACTCGACTGGTCAGGTGGACTCGTAGGGCGGCGCCTCACCCCAGCCCCAACTGGGAACACGAGCCTCCGCCACCGGCTCGGCAAGTGCGGCATCTCCCCCGACACGGCCGCACGATTCGCTCAGGCATTCGGCACCTCCGACCGGTTCTGGACGAACCTTCAGACCCGCTATGACCTCGAGCTCGTCGCCAAAGCGAAGACCGAGGAACTCGACCGGATCGTGCCCCCTGCTGAGCGCCTGACCAGATCGACGAGCTCGGGCTGAATACGACCCCCGAAGCCCTGGTGAGCAAGATCAGCGTCACGAACCCTTCGGACACTGTCCTGATCAAGGTGACTGCGATGGCTGGAACGCCGGAGACCGCTCGAGATCTCGCCGAAGCATGGTTGCGCGGTATCCAGCAACAGATCCAGTCCGTGGAGAATCAGGCGGGTGCTCCGACGGACGGCAGCGCCACGGGTGTCGTCAAGCTTATCCCCCTCGATTCCGCTGTACTGCCGTCGTCCCCCACCTCGCCGAACACGCGTCTGGCCATCGGCATCGGCCTCCTGGCGGGCCTCGTCATCGGCCTAATCTACGCCGCGATCCGTCATACGCTCGATCGACGAATCCGGACCGGGGATGCGGT
>BADC01000230.1 GCA_000333435.1 Corynebacterium-like bacterium B27
ATCCTCGTGACGGACGGCAGGGCGGCCCTGCGCACGAACGAGGCCACCGATCCGAATGACCACCTTCATCTCGGGGCCGCATGCCCCTTGTCCATGCGCCGCAGCCAGTCGCCCATGATCACGGTGGAGCAGAAAATCGGCTTCTATCGCGAGTGGTCCTCGCGTGCCGCCCGGCAGGCATTATCGGCCATGCAGCAGCAGACAAAAGAGCGCTGCACGCACAGCGCGGGGATATGGTCGCTGATCGCCGACGCGCTGGAAGCGGGGGACGATGTCGGAGTGGCAGGCCTGACGCACAATCTTGTCTTCCTGACGCCGAATTATCTC
>BADC01000229.1 GCA_000333435.1 Corynebacterium-like bacterium B27
CATGTACTCGCTCGCCACGCTGCCGGCTTTCCGCGCCGACCTGGAGCGGGCCGCGCGGCTGCGCGACCTGCTCTGACCTGCGGCTACACGGGCGTGTTCGCCGCGATGAACTCCTCGAGGCGCTCGCGAGCCACGTCGTCGGGGAGCTGCACGGCCGGGGACTTCATGAAGTAGGCGCTGGCCGACTCCACTGGGCCCGCCAGGCCGGCGTCGAGGGCGAGCTTCGCAGCCCGCACCGCGTCGATGATGACACCCGCCGAGTTCGGCGAGTCCCACACCTCCAGCTTGTACTCGAGGCTCATCGGGGCACCACCGAAGCCGTGACCCTCGAGGCGCACGAAGGCGAACTTGCGGTCGTCGAGCCACGGCACGTGATCGCTCGGGCCGATGTGCACGTCGTCGGCGGGCAGATCGACGTCGATGTTGCTCGTCACCGCCCGGGTCTTCGAGACCTTCTTGGAGTTCAGCCGGCGGCGCTCCAGCATGTTCTTGAAGTCCATGTTGCCGCCCACGTTCAGCTGGTACGTGTGGTCGATGTGGATGCCCCGGCTCTCGAGCAGGCGGGCGAGCACCCGGTGCGTGATCGTGGCGCCGACCTGACTCTTGATGTCGTCGCCGACGATGGGCAGGCCCGCGGCCTCGAACTTCGCCGCCCATTCGGGGTCGCTGGCGATGAACACCGGAATGGCGTTGACGAAGGCGACGCCGGCGTCGAGGGCGGCCTGCGCGTAGTACTTGGCCGCCTGTTCCGACCCGACGGGCAGGTAGCAGACGAGCACCTCGGCTCCCGAAGCACGGAGGGCCGCGGCGACGTCGACCGGTTCGGCCGCCGACTCCTCGATCATCTCGACGTAGTACTCGCCCAGACCGTCGAGGGTGGGGCCGCGCTGCACGGTCACGCCGGTCGGCGCGACGTCGGCGAACTTCAGGGTGTTGTTCTCGCTCGCCCAGATGGCATCGGCGAGGTCGGCTCCCACCTTTGCGGCATCGACGTCGAATGCGGCCACGAACTCGATGTCGCCCACGTGGAACGGGCCGAAGCGCGTGTGCATGAGACCCGGAATGGTCTCGCTCTCGTCCGCGTCGGCGTAATACGTCACGCCTTGGATGAGGGAGTTCGCGCAGTTGCCGACCCCGGCGATCGCGACCTTGATGCTCATACGGCCCAGCCTCTGTGTTCTTGTGTTCGTCAGTACGGTCGTTGTCAAAACTCAACGAGTCTATCCGGGCGAGGTGGGAACTCGGCACCGGGGCGGTCAGAGCAGGCGCCGGAAGCTCTCGAGCACGCCCACCGGATGGCGCTGACCGCCGCTCAACACGAAGTCGGTGCCGTCGATGGTCAGCTGGCTGCGATGGGCCGCCATCGCCGCGACCTTCGCCGCGAGTGCGCCGACCGCTACGAGGTCGAGCACGACCTCCGGCGACGGGCCGTCGGCACCGGCTGAAGCCCGTTCGACCCGCGGTTCGACCACGGCGAAGAAGGGGATGCCAAGGCGGCCGGCGGCTGCGAGGGCGGCGTCGTGCATGCGCACGTGGTCGGGGTGCCCGTACCCGCCGAGGGCGTCGTAACTCACCAGCGCGGTCGCATCCGCGCTCGCCGCGAGAACGTCGGCCACCACCTCGTCGAGCGGCGCGAGGCTCAGTGCGTCGGGGCCGGCGTCGCCGGCGGCCGCCGCGAAGCCGTCGGCACCCCAGCGCATTCCCGAATCGGCATACTGTCGACGAGGCTGCCCGGATGCCCGGGCGGGAGTGGTGCCCAGAAATGCGTGGGCTGGGCCGCCGAGGGCGCGCAGCGCATCCGCGAGCTCGCCGACGCGGTGCGGCCCCAGCTCGTGGGTGCCCTCGAGTGGCGCGAGATCGCCCGGCACGACTTCGCCGCGCTCGCCCCGGGTGCCGGTGAGCACCGTGACCCGCGCGCCTCCTGCGAGGAGCGCGGCGATGGTCCCGCCGGTCGAGATCGACTCGTCGTCGGGATGGGCGTGTACGAATACGGGTGCGTCGCCGAACGGCGCGAGATCGGTCATCCGTCTTCTCCTTGTGCTCTGTCACTCCCGCGGTGCTGCGACAGGAGGCGTTCATAATGATCGGCGAGGTGTTCGGCCGTGTGGGCCCAACTGTGCGTGCGACCGTGCCGGAGCGCGCTCTGCCCGAGCGTGACGAGCCGGCGCGGGTCGTGCAGCAGGTCGTCGATCGCGCGACCCCAGGCCTCCGGCGTGCGCTCGCCCACCAGCACGCCGGTCACGCCGTCGACGACCGACTCCACCAGCCCGCTCGTGCGGCCGGCCACTACGGGGGTGCCGCTCGCGGCCGCCTCGAGGGCGACCAGACCGTAGGTCTCGGAGTGCGAGGGCACGAGCAACAGGTCGGCATCCCGCATCAGGCCGGCGGCGGCCTCGCGCGACTGCGCGGGCAGGAACTCGACCCGGTCGTGCAGCCCGAGCGCGGTGACGAGGCCGTGCAGCCCGGACACGTAGGCGTCGTGACCGGGGCTGGTCCCGCCCGCGATCACCAATCTCGGTCGCTGCTCGGGTGCGATGGCGGCCAGCGCGCGGATGGCGAGGTCGACACCCTTCAGAGGCTGCAGCCGCGCGAGCACGAGCAGCATCGACTGGGCGGAGCGACGGTGGAGCGGCCGCTCGCCGCCCGGCCGGAAGAGGTGGGTGTCGACGCCGGGCGGCACCACGGCGACACGAGCGGCCGGAGCGTCGGTGGCGCGCAGGATGGCGGAGCGCTCGGCCGTCGTCGCCGCGATCGTGAGATCGGATGCCCGCACCAGTTCCGCCTCGGCGCGCACGCGTGCGGGCGGCTCGGGCCGGTCGCCGAGTGCGAGCTGTTCGTTCTTCAGTGCGGCGACGGTGTGCAGGCCGAGCACATGCGGAGCCGCCCACCCCCGCGCGACCGGCAGGGCCGCGAGCCCCGAGAGCCAGTAGTGCGAGTGCACCAGGTCGAACGGCGGAAGCTCGGCCATCGATCGCCCGAAGTGGTCGGCGAGTCCGGGCAGGTCGCTCTTGGCGACGGATGCGCGGGGCCCGGCACGCAGAAAGCGCACCGGCACGCCGTCGGCGGTGTGCGCATCCGTTCCGCCCGCCGCACCGGGACCCGTGTCGCGCGTGAGCAGCTCGACCTCGAAACCCCTCCCCCGCAGTGCGGCGGCGAGGCCGACGAGGTACACGTTCATGCCACCCGCGTCGCCCGTGCCGGGGACGTCGAGCGGCGAGGTGTGCAGCGACACCAACGCGATCCGGCGACTCACATCTCCACCTTCACACATCTGGGCGTTCTGGTAAGCTACTCAGGTTGTCTTGCGCCCAGTGGAACTCTCCACGCGGGTGCAGACCGATGCAGAACCCTCCTGTCACAGACCGTCTGTGACCGTTCAAGTCCGAAGGAGGTGGGTTTGTGACGCATCAGTACGAACTCATGGTGATCCTCGATCCTGAGATCGACGAGCGCACCGTGGCTCCGAGCCTCGACAAGTTCCTCAACGTCATCCGCAACGATGGCGGCACTGTCGACAACGTCGACATCTGGGGTCGCCGTCGCCTGGCCTACGAGATCAACAAGAAGACCGAGGGCATCTACGCCGTGGTGAACCTCACCGCGTCGCCCGACGCCACGAAGGAGCTCGACCGTCAGCTGAAGCTGTCCGAGGCCGTCATGCGCACCAAGGTGCTGCGGGCCGAAGAGGGCATCGCCCAGGTCGCCGCCGCCAAGAAGCTCGCCGACGAGAAGGCCGCCCGCAAGGCTGCCAACCCGAAGGCCGCTGCCGCACCTGCCTCCGCTCCGTCGGCTGCCGCTCCGGCCGCCGCGGTCAAGGCCGCTTCCGCCAAGCCCGCAGCGGCTGCCGCCGCCCCGGCCACGGCCAGCGAGTAGTCGTCATGGCCGGTGAAACCGTCATCACCGTGGTGGGCAACCTCACCGCCGACCCCGAGCTGCGCTACACGCAGAACGGGCTGGCTGTCGCGAACTTCACCATCGCGTCGACCCCTCGCACCTTCGACCGCGCGTCGAACGACTGGAAGGACGGGGAGGCGCTGTTCCTGCGCGCATCCGTCTGGCGGGAGTTCGCCGAGCACGTCGCCGGTTCGCTCACGAAGGGCAGCCGCGTCATCGCGACCGGTCGCCTGCGTCAGCGCTCCTACGAGACGAAAGAGGGCGAGAAGCGCACCTCCATCGAGCTCGAGGTCGACGAGATCGGTCCGTCGCTGAGGTATGCGACCGCTCAGGTCACCCGCGCCACCTCCGGCGGCGGCGGTGGCGGTGGCGGCTCGTTCGGTGGCGGCAACCGCGGTGGCCAGTCGGCCGTCGAGGAGCCCTGGGCCGCATCCGCACCCTCCTCGAACGGCGGCGGTGGCGATGTCTGGAACACTCCGGGCAGCTACGCCGACGACACCCCCTTCTAAACTTCTCTTCTTTCAGAACAGGAATCGAAAACCATGGCTGGAAAGTCAAGCGGCGACCGCCGCAAGCCGCTCCGCGGCGCCAAGGGCGCGAAGAACGCCGCTCCCGCGAAGTCCATTCGCGTCGGAGTCATCGACTACAAGGACGTTGCGACCCTTCGCAAGTTCATCTCCGAGCGGGGAAAGATCCGCGCTCGCCGAATCACGGGAGTCTCCGTCCAGGAGCAGCGCCTCATCGCCCGTGCCGTCAAGAACGCCCGCGAAATGGCACTTCTGCCCTACGCCGGCTCGGGCCGCTAAGGAGCAGAACCCATGTCGAAAATCATCCTCACCCACGAGGTGACCGGTCTCGGTGCCCCCGGCGATGTCGTCGAGGTCAAGAACGGATTCGCCCGTAACTACCTCATTCCGAAGGGCTTCGCGGTGACGTGGAGCCGTGGCGGCGAGAAGCAGGTCGAGCAGATCAAGGCTGCCCGTACCGCTCGCGAGCTCGCCACCATCGAAGAGGCTCAGCACATCAAGCAGTCGCTCGAGAACGCGACCGTCAAGCTCACCGTCAAGGCGGGCCAGGGCGGCCGTCTGTTCGGCTCGGTGAAGACCTCCGACATCGCCGACGCGGTGGCGGCGGCCGGCATCGGCTCGCTCGACAAGCGCAAGATCGAGATCCCCACCGCCATCAAGGCGACCGGGACCCACGAGGCCACCGTGCGCCTGCGCGACGACCTCTCGGCCACGATCACCCTCCAGGTGGTCGCAGCAAAGTAGTCCACTCGAAGAAGGGGTGTCAAGGGGTTTTCGGCCCCGGACGCCCCTTTTTCGCGCCCAATTTTCCCCAGCGCTGTACACAGGCGAGGCGCGATTTTCCAAGCCTCAAGCGTTGGTCGAAGGATGTCTTTCCCAACAGACTGTGGAAATGCAAAACACCTGATCAAAGTCATGTTCATGTCTCGATGTCGGTGGTTGTCCACAGAATGACTAACACATTGTGCACACGGCGCCCGGCGTTTCGCGCAGATGATCAAC
>BADC01000228.1 GCA_000333435.1 Corynebacterium-like bacterium B27
ATCCCGGTCGCCATCGTCGCCGCGCTGCTCGGCATGCTGCTCGAACGATTGTTCTCGCGGCTGAACGTCGCCATCACCATCCTCGACGCGGTGAGCCTCGGGCTGTTCTGCGCCATCGGCGCGAGCAAGGCGCTCTCGGTCGGCCTGCCCGTGGTGCCCGCGGTGTTCGTCGGGATCGCGGCCGCGGTCGGCGGCGGCATGCTCCGCGACATCCTGCTGGGGCTCCCCATCGGTGTGATGCACGTCGGCTCGCTCTACGCCGTCGCCGCCGCAGCCGGGGCGGTCTTCCTCGTCTCGGCGGTCTCGAGCGGTGCCGACATCACGGTCGCCGGCGTCGGCTGCGTCATCGTCACCACCCTCATCCGCGTGCTCGCGGTGCGATTCGGCTGGAGCCTGCCCGAACAACGCACCATCAGCACGTTGCGCCGGCTGCGGCGTCAGAAGTCCGGCTCGGCCGATTGAACGAATCGGCCCGCGCAGCCGTTGTCCAGTACTGAGCGATACCTTCGCCTCAGTCGCCGCCGTCGCCGACGCCATCGCCACACGACAGGGACAACACATGATCACTCGCCAGCAGAAGATCGCACTCACCACCATGACCGGTGTCTCCATCGCCGTCGCCCTCGCGGGGTGTTCGACCGACGCGAGCGGTGCCCCCGCCGATGCGCAGACGGTGCCGAGCGCAGCTGCCACTCCGTCGGCGCAGGCCACCCCACCCGCCGAGAGCACGAGCGCTCCGGATGCGTCAGGCGGCTCCACCTACGCCGACGGCACCTACGACGCCAAGGGCAACTACATCTCGCCCAACGGCAAGGAGGAGATCGACGTTTCCGTCACCCTCGCCAACTGCTCGCGCACCCAGGGGTTCTGCCAGTCGAGGTCGGGCTGGGACTTGTCGAAGATGTGCAGGTACCACTGGCCGGGCGTGCCGTCGGGCCGGGTGACGCGCTCCCACATCGGGCCGCCGAACACCGACTCCCAGTTGTTCGGCATCTCGTCGCCGTTCGGGCCCTTGCCGTCGCGGAAGATGTAGCGGGCCCGCTCGGGGCTCCCCTCGGGCGCGGCGAGAGCCTCCTGGAACCACCGGTGATCCCACGAGGTGTGGTTCGGCACCAGGTCGACGATGACGCGGATGCCCAGCTCGTGCGCCGTGGCCAGCAACGCGTCGAAGTCGTCGAGCGTGCCGAAGAGCGGGTCGACGTCGCAGTAGTCGGCCACGTCGTAGCCGGCGTCGTGCTGCGGAGAGGTGAAGAACGGGGAGAGCCAGACGGCGTCGATGCCGAGCTCGGCGAGGGCGGGCAGGCGCTTGCGGATGCCCGTGAGATCGCCCACCCCGTCGCCGTTCTCATCGGCGAAGGAGCGGGGGTAGATCTGGTAGATCACGGCTGAACGCCACCACTCGCCGCCGGTGCCGACGAGGGCGGCGGTGGGCTGCGCATCCGTCTCGGGGAGGTCTGCTTCGGGGGAGTCCGCGATTGTCATGAGGAGAACTCTAAGGGATGCGCACGGGCACCTGGAACCGTTTGCACATCGGGCGGCCGCCGGGCGGCGAAACGGGGCGGCGAGTGATGCTATTCTCTACTGGTGCCAAAAGCCGCTCGCGGCTGCGCGCGCCCCCTTAGCTCATTGGTAGAGCACTTCCTTGGTAAGGAAGAGGTAGTGGGTCCGATTCCCACAGGGGGCTCCGGCTTCCGACGAAGCCCTGGCGGGATAGCTCAGTTGGTTAGAGCACACGGCTCATAATCGTGGGGTCGCGGGTTCAAGTCCCGCTCCCGCTACGAAAACCCCCAAGATCTCGCCATCTTGGGGGTTTTTGCTGTAGTGCGGAGCCTCTCCGGAGTGGTACTTTGTGCCGTGTCCGCTGGAGGCGCGATGACTGATTACCTCCCCTCGCCCGGCATCCCACGGTCGGAGTTCGATCGCTCGATCGAGTCGCTCATCGCTCGCGCCAACGACGTCCGGGACGCACAGGGTCGACTCCGCGCCCTGTTGAGGGCGACGCGGGCGGTGGTCGAGGAGATCGAGCTCGGCGTGGTACTGAAGCGGATCGTGCAGGCGGCCGCCACGCTCGCCGACGCCGAGTACTGCGCCCTCGGCGTGATCGCGGCCGACGGGCATTCGCTCGAGGCGTTCATCCATGAGGGGATGGACGAGGAACACGTCGCCGCGATGGGGCGCCTCCCGCAAGGCCGTGGCTTGTTGGGTGCTGTCATCGCCGACCCGGAGCCCATCCGTCTGGCGCACCTGGCTGACGACCCGCGCTCCGTCGGATTGCCGCCGGGCCACCCACCCATGGAAGGGTTCCTCGGAGTGCCCATCCGCGTCCGTGGCAGCGTCTTCGGCAACCTCTACCTCACCAACCCGCGTTCCGGGGAGTTCTCCGACGAGGACGAGCAGCTCGTCGAGGCGCTCGCCGCCACCGCCGCGTTCGCCATCGATCACGCCAGGACGCTGATCGAAGCACGCACCCGCGAACGGTGGATGACGTCCTCCGCCGAGATCGCGGCCGCACTGCTCGACTCCGACCGGAGCAGGGCGTACTCCGTTCTCGCCGACGAGCTGATCAGCCGATCGGGGTCTCAGCGCATCAGCATCGTGGTCCCGGGCGAGCATCCCGGCACGGTGCTGGTCGTCGCCGCGCGGGGACCCGGCGCCGACAGCCTGGACGGGCAGGAGTTCCCGATCGGGCAGACCGTCGCCGGCGAGGTGCTCGACTCGGGCGTCTCGACGATGCGGCCGCTGACCGCAGCAGCGGAGGGCGAGCCGCGCGACCCCTTCGCCGTCACGGAGGACGGCGTCACCGGCGCCACCGCGTACATCGCTCTGACCGCCGGGAGCACCGTCTGGGGTGCGGTGGTGGCGGCGAGGGCACCCGACCAGCCGGCCTTCAGCCGCACCGACTTGGAGGTCGGTGTGGACCTCGGTGAGCGGATCAGCGTGGCCTTGGAACTCGCCCGGGCTCGCGAGGACCAGCAGCGCATGCTGCTGCTGGAGGACCGCGGACGCATCGCCCGGGATCTCCACGACCACGTCATCCAGGACCTCTTCGGCACCGGCCTCGAGCTGCAGGGGCGCGACCGAGAGCGCGAACGATCGCGACCGCGAGACGATCGCCGCTGTCGTGCAGCGCCTCGACGGAGTCATCGCCCAGATCAGGAAGATCGTGTTCGCCCTGAGCCCGCCCGAGGGCGATCGCACGATGGCGACAAGGAATAGCATCCTCGACATCGCCGCCGAAGCCTTGAAGGCGTTGCCCAACCCGGTGGACGTCGGCTTCTCCGGTGCGGTGGACCTCTTCGTCAGCGGCGAACTCGCCGATGAAGTCGCCGCCGTGGTGCGGGAGCTGCTGAGCAACGTGGTGCGGCACTCCGGGGCCACCGAGGCCGGCATCGCCGTGACGGTCGGCGCCGAGGACATCAGGGTGGTGGTCACCGACGACGGAATCGGCATCCCGGCCACCGCGCATCTGAGCGGCTTGACGAACCTCCGGACGCGGGCGACGACGCTCGGTGGGGGTCTCGACCTGACATCCTCAGCCGACGGCACGCGCATCACGTGGTGGGTGCCGATCCCCGATCGCGAGGAGGAATCGTGATCTCCGTCGCGGTGGTCGACGACCACCCCATCGTCCGCCGCGGTGTCGCCGATCTCCTGGAGCGGGCCGAGGGCATCGCCGTGGTGGCCGAGGCGGCCTCCGCGGCGCAAGGCCTGGCGCGGGTGCTGGCGACGGGTCCGGACGTCGCGATCCTCGACATGAGGCTGCCGGACGGCAATGGTATCGACCTCTGCCGGGAGCTCCGTTCCCGCCTGCCCGAGCTCAAGTGCCTCATCCTGACGGCGTACGACGACGACGACGCGGTGATGGCAGCCATCGTCGCCGGAGCCTCCGGCTATCTGCTGAAGGATGTGCAGGGCCCGAGTCTGGTCGAGGCGGTACGCGCGGTCGCGGCGGGACGCTCGCTCATCCACCCGGCCGCTGCGCGCCAGGTGTCGGGGCGGGTGCTCGCCGAGTCGCGCGACGACCCACGGTTCGGCTCCCTCAACCTCCGCGAGCGGCAGATCCTCAAGCTGATCACGGAGGGCCTGACGAACCGCCAGATCGGGGAACGCCTCGACCTGAAAGAGAAGTCGGTCCAGAACTACGCCTCCAACATGCTCCGCAAGCTCGGACTCGAGCGGCGCACCCAGGCCGCCGTCTACGGTCTGCAGCACCGCGACGATCTTTGACCGGGATGGACCTAAGTCACTCGATCCGGAAGCCCGCTCGGGCAGTATCCCGCTATGACCACTGCAGAGATCCTGAACGCTCCCGACCGCGAGCTCCAGCAAGCCGAGAAGGCGGCGCTGCGGGTCGAGGGAGTCCGCACCGTCGCGAACGAGATCATGGTGCGTGGCACGGTCGAGGCCGCGGCAAGCGATGAGGAGATCGCGCGGCACATCAACGCCGTGCTGTCGTGGACCACGACCCTGCCCCACGGAGCCGTCACCGCCACCGTGCACGACGGAACGGTGGTCCTCACCGGGACGGTCGACTGGCAGTATCAGCGCGATGCTGCGCGCAAGGCGGTGCAAGGCGTGCAGTTCGTGCGCCTGGTCGACAACCGCATCGAGCTCGCCCGCCGCATCTCAGCGCACGATGCGGGGGTGCGCATCCGCAACGCCCTCCGCCGCGACGCCCTCGTCGACGCCGACAGCATCACGGTCAGCGTCAGCGACACCACCGTCCGCCTCACCGGCCGGGTGCGATCGTCGGAAGAGCGGCGGGAGGCGGAACGGGCCGCCTGGAACTCGCCCCATGTCGCCGACGTCGACAACCGGATCGTCGTCGAGCCGCGGTGACGACCGTGGGTACATCACACCGATCGGCACTGCTCCCCGTCGGGGGAGTGGACTTCTGGTATCCCGGCCCCGAGGGGACCGTCGAGGCCCGTCTGCACACCGTACCGGACGCCCGCGGCACCATCCTCATCGCCTACCCGACAGCGTTCTCCCGGTTCAGCCGGCACGACGCCGACCTCATCGGCGCCGCGCACGACGCCGGTTACAGCACGCTCTCGCTGGACACGATCACCCCCGAGGAGACCGTGCTCGACGGGATGCAGTGCCGGAAGCGGGTCGCCGACCGGATTCTTGCGGCACTGCACGAGTCCGCCTCCCGCAATGAACGGCCTTTCGTCTTCGCCATCGGTGAGGCGGCGGCTGCTGCCGTCAGCGTCCACACGGCGGGTGCCATGAGCGCGCTGGCCACCTGCGCTCTGCCCGGAGAGGTGGATGTGCCCCTGCCGCTGGAGCCCACCGTCGCGTCGGCGATGTTGGAGTGCACGCCGGAGCTCGACGGCCCGCTCACCTGGACCGACGTTGCCGTCGCGCTGCACCGGGCGATCGTCTGGTTCGACGCGAACCGCGGCGTGGACAGACGGATGCGCACATGAATGTCGTGCATAACCGTCTTCGGGTGACCATCGTCTATGAGTCCATGTTCGGCGCGACCGGGCGGATCGCGGAGGAGATCGCCGCGACCGCGTCGCTCCGCACCGATGTTTCGATCGTGGTGGCTGAACGGATCGACCCCGGCACCGTCCTCGACCCGGATCTGTTGATGATCGGCGCGCCGACGCATGCCTTCGGGCTGAGTTCCGGCACCACCCGCCGCGAGGCCCAACGAGTCGCCGCCAACGCGGATCTGGGGCTGTCCTTCGAACCGAACTCGCTCGACCAGGGCGTCCGGGAGCTGCTGCCCTCGCTGAAGTCCTCCGGGCAGGGCGGGTACGCGGCGGCGTTCGACACCCGGATCGGCACGGTCCCGCGGTTGTTCAGTGGTTCCGCCGGCCGCCACATCGACCGCGAGCTGCATGCGCTCGGCTACCGGGCGCTCGTGCCGCCGCGCAGCTTCCTGGTGGACCGGACCCACCATCTCCTCGACGGTCAGCTCGAGGAGGCCGCGACCTGGGCCGATGAGGTGATCGACCGGCTGATCGAGGCATCCGCCCGGGGATGACGCTCCTCGGCATGGAATTCGATCCCGTCGGTGCGCGTGTTGGCGGTCATACTGCGCAGGTCGCGTTCGTGGGAGAGGTGGTCTTCGTACACCAGGGCCGGGATGTCGCCCAGGTGGATTCCGGCGATGACCACGGTGGCGCCCGGCGCGGTCGCCCGCAAGGCAAGGGGCACGAGCTCCCCGGCGGGTGCGAAGACGATGGCGGAGTCGAGCGGATGCGGCGCCACCGAGCCGCATCTCCTCGGCTGCGGCCATCAGCCGGATGCACTCAGTATCCGCTCGGTGCGGTCTCGTACTCCGGTTCGACGGGTGGTGGCTCATGGTGCAGGGGCACGAGCGCGGTGGTGCTCCTGAGCCATACGAGTGCGTCGTAGCGCCGGCCCAGCACGGTGGGAACGTAGTTGCCGAACGCCTCGCCCAGGAGGTCCTCGTGGCTTCCGGATCGCGCCGGGGGCACGACCCGGGTCGTCTCGGGCACGCCCCACGCATCGACCGGGCCAGTCTCCTTCCACCCCGATCCACCGCACCTCGTGCTGCTCGATCAGCGCCCGGGTGAAGTCGGCGCGCCATCGGTAGAACTCGTGCGTGCCATGGGATGCCTCGCCGATCCCCACCACGGGGCTCTGGGCGGCTCGCCGCAGCAGGGCGCCGTCCGTCACCGGCCGGCTCAGGGACCGGATCTGCGCGATGGCGTCCCGTCGTTCGCGTGCCGCGATGTCGATCATGGTCGGTCACCGGCTGATCTGGTGCCGCTGTGGGGTGCGTTCTGCGGCGGCCCGCAGGATCTCGGCCACCTCGGCATCGGGGGTCTGTCCGAAGCAGTCGTAGAACTGCCCGACCGCGCGGAAGGAGCGGGGCACGAGCGAGCAGACGATCTCATCCGCTTCGACGATCGATCGGAGCGCATCCGCAGAACCGACCGGCGCGGCGAGTACCACCCGTGTCGCACCGAGCTCCCGCGCGGCGCGGCAGGCGACTCGGGCGGTCGACCCCGTCGCGATGCCGTCGTCGACGACGATGACGGTTCGCCCGGCGAGCGGGAGCCGAGGGCGACCGGCTCGGAAAACGGCCTCGCGTGCCTCCAAGGTGCGCCACTCGGCGGCTTCGACATCGCTGAGTTGCTCGGCGCTGACGGCGCACCGGGCGATCAGCGCGTCGTCGAGATAACGGATGCCACCCTCGGCGATCGCGCCCATCGCCACTTCGGGCATGAACGGGAGACCGAGCTTGCGCACCAGGATGACGTCGAGTGGTGCGTCGAGGGCGACCGCGACCTCGGCGGCGACGGGCACCCCGCCGCGGGGGAGTCCCAGCACCACGGGCCGGTCGTCGGCGTACTGTGCCAGCAGCCGGCCGAGCTGTCGTCCCGCGTCCTGGCGGTCGGTGAACGCTTTCATGATTGCCTCCCGGTGGCGTCGTTCGCGGCTATGGACGGGGTCTGCGCAGGCGGTACGGCCTCATCGGGCTGTAGGTAGTACGTGATGAGCGTCTGCCACTCGGCTGGGTCCTTGCCGCTGTCGGGCCCGATTAGGTACTGCTCGCTCATCAGCGAGGGCGTGCCGAGCCCGCGCTCGTGCATCCAGTCACGCATCTCGGCGTATGTCTCGTCATGGGGTGCTCCTCATCACCGGTCACCCCGCGACCGGTTCCAGCGACGCGAGTTCGGCGTCATTCTCGGAGACGCCGTCACGGACTCGGTCGCTGACCACCACCACCGGTGTGTCGAGGTTCAGCAGCAGCTCGTGGCTGACCGAGCCGAGCACGAACCGGTTCCAGGCATTCCGGCTCCGGCATCCCACCACGACCAGCGAGGGAAGAGGTGAAGCGTTCAGCAACGACCTCACGATGTGGCCGCGGACCTCCTCGGCGGTCACCGCGAGATCCGGGAACGACCTGTGCACGATCGCCGCTGCGTCGGTGACGAGTTCCTCGTGCTGCCGGGCGACCGTCTGGAAATAGTCCTCGTCGATGTATTCGTTGTCGAAGACGAGAGGCTCCTGCCAGATCGGTGGCTCGAGCCAGGCGTTGATCAGTCGCAGGGATTCGCGGCGCCGGTTCGCTTCGGCCGCCGCGAACAAGGCGGCCCTGATCGAGGTCTCCGAGCCGTCGATGCCGGCGACCACGCCCGAACGGATGCCGGTGACCTGCTGGGGGATGACCGCGACCGGTCCCAGAGCGGTCGCGGCGAGCCTGGTGCCGATCGCCCAGGCGAAGCGGAAATGCGCACCGGTCCGGGCCTCGGTGCCGACGACGAGAAGGGTGGAGGGATCGGTGAAGCGCCGAAGCGACGTCAGTGGGTCGCCGATCACGATCTGGCTCGAGACGCGGCCGTTCGGCAGCTGCTCCTGCACGGCCGCCACGTCGTCGGCGGTCGGCGAGCCGGCCGTGTCGTAGTGACCCGGTCCGAACGCTTTTCCCGGCACATAGGTGTTGTCGTCGATCACATGCGCCAACACGAACTCGTGGCCGTGTTCCAGGTGCCGGGCTCGCGCGAGAGCCCACGTCACGGCCGCGCGGCTCTCGTCGGTGGCGTCCCAGGCGACCACTGTCCGTTGATTCATCGTCCACTCCGTTCATCCGGCCGTTCGCGTTCCGACAGAGCCACCTTCCCCCTTCGGCCGGGTCGGCGGATGGTCGAAGGTCCATCGGGGAGATGGGACCAAAGACCACTCCGTGGCGCTCGTGCGGTGCTCGGATACCGGGAAACGGAGGAATGGTGGTCAGGCGATGGAGAAGAACGGTCGGGCGGGTGTGGTCGTTCGGAACGGCCCCTGGGGTTTCGTGTTCCTGGTCGCCTATGTCGGCGCAGCGATCTACTTCGTGTCGCGGTCGGATGGGTCGTTCTGGGGCGTCATCCTCGGTCTGCTCCAGGCCATCGTCTGGCCCGCATACGTCGTCTACCACTCGTTGGTGGCCCTCGGCGCGTGACCGCGTCGCCGGAGGACTTTAGCCCTTCGGGGACGGCCGCACTAGGGCATGGTGGCCCCGAGAACAGTCGATGACGGATGAGGGGCACGGGACCGATGAGTCTTGCGACGGCGATGCGCTACTCGGAGGACGACACGCTGTGCCCCACGACCCGCGAACTCCAGGAACTCGCGATGTGTCGTTCTCGAACGGTCTCCGTCTTCACGAACAGGCGCGAAGCGAAATCCGTCTTCGCCTCCGTTGCCGCGCAACTGCGCGCCATGGATGACGAGGCGGCCAGCCTGGTTCAGCTCCGCCATCTCCCGACCATGATCGCGGACCTCGATCTCCCGTCGTCGTACCCGTTCGCTCTGGCGGTATTCTTGCGCGAGTCGGGGATCTCCGTCTTCACCACGGGACAGCTCATGGAACCCCTCGCCGTGCGCGGGCCACGCCCCTACCTCATCCCACTCGCGGGCACGCTCACGATGCCGACGGGCGCGATGGTCCTGAAACTCTCGTCAGACGGAGCACAGCTGGTGGAGATCGGTATCGGCCAACGAGCGCGCTCGATCGCGGTGCCCGGTTTCCCGGCATCGCCCGTCGTCTCCGCGCCGGCACGGTCGGCGCTGCAGCTGGCTCTCGACACCGAGACCTGGGTGCGGATCGACAGCGCTCTTCGTGCCGTCCTCGAACGGATGCGCCCACGCCCGCTGCTCGTTCTCGCCGCCTCGGACCCACTGGCCGGCGCCTTCCGGCGCGTCACCCGGTACGGCCGGATCGCCGATACGGGCATCCATGTCGACCCCGCCCGGTCGACCCTCGCCGATCTCGCTCACTTGACGTATCCGATCCTCCACGAGCACGGCAAGCGCCAACAGATGGAATTCAAGTCCCATCTCGAGAACGATCTCCCGATGAGTCGTGTCGAGACCGATCGAGAGCGCCTGCATGCCGCCGCCGTGGTGCACAACCTCGAGGCCTTGATCGTCGAGCTGACCCCCCACGCCGGTGCCCGACCTCGCCACGACGCCGGCCACACCATGCAGTCGCTCCTCGGGAGCACGCCGAACGATGCGCTCGATGCCCTCACGCACACCGCGTTGGCGGCTCGCATACCTGTCCACACCTTCGACGCCGACGCCCTGCCGTTCGGCCGCTCCGCCAGCGGTCTGCTCCGGTACTCGAGGATGGTGCCCTGAGCGCTTCGTCTGCCTGGCGCTGTGCTTGGCGCATCCGGCAGGACTGAGAGGTGGCGCCGGCGTCAGTCGGTGATGTCGCGTACCGTGCCTTTCTCGAGTCGCAGCCGGCGGCGCGCCCGTCGTGCGACTGCCGAGTCGTGGGTCACCACCAGGAGCGTGAGCCCTTCGGCGTTGAGTTGCTCGAGCACGGCCAGGATCTCGTCGCGCATCGCCTCGTCGAGGTTGCCGGTCGGCTCGTCCGCGAGCAGCACCCGCGGCCGCTTGGCGATCGCCCGCGCGATGGCGACGCGCTGCTGCTGACCACCCGAGAGCTCGCCCGGCCGGTGATCGGCGCGCTCGGTCAGGCCGACCCGTCCGAGCGCGTCCCGCACCCGATCGGCGCGCTCGGCCCTGGTGAGCCCCAACGGTTCCAGACCCATCCCGACGTTCTCGGCGGCCGTGAGCGTCGGAATCAGGTTGAATGCCTGGAACACGAAACCGATCTCGCCGGCGCGGACCTTCTCCAGACGACGACCGGATGCCGTCGCCAGATCGGTGGCGCCGATCATCACCTCGCCCTCGGTCGGCTTGTCGAGGGCGCCGAGCACTTGCAGCAGCGTGGACTTCCCACCCCCGGTCGGGCCCTGGATCGTCACGAAGTCGCCTTCGGCGATCTCGATGTCGATGCCCTTGAGTGCCTGCACCACGCGGCCCTTCTGCCGGTACGTCTTCGTGACTCCTTCGAGCCGATAGGCGGGGACGGGGGACGGGGCGGGGAGCCCCGCCACATCTGTTTCGATCATGTCAGGCCAGCTTTCCTGGGATTCGGGTGGTCGGGTGTTCGGTCAGGCGACGTCGCGCAGCGCTTCGGCCGGGCTGAGCCGGGATGCGCGCCAGCCGCCGATCGCGCCGGCGACGACGCCGCCCGCGACGGCGAGCAGGAGGGCGGCCAGGACGAGCCACAGCGACAGCGGTGCGTGCAGGACGATGTCGGTCGCCGACTGGGCCAACCGCCCGCCGAAGCCGCCGCCCAGGCCGCCGCTGCCGAGGCCCCCAGCCCCGGCGTCTCCGCCCCCTTGACCGCCGCCGAAGCCGGCGGCCCCGGCCTGCGCGGGCGACCCGGACGAGATGGTCGGGGCGGCCAGGTTGATCGCCAGCACCCCGAGCAGCCCGAGGGCGACCCCGGCGGCACCTCCGATGAGCGTCTGCGCGACCGACTCGCCCGCGACCTGACCGACCACGCGGCGGTTCGACCAACCGATCGCTTTCAGCGTGCCGATCTCCCTGGTCCGCCGCGAGATGCCCGAGATCGTGAACAGCACCGCGAGCGCGACCGCCACGGCGAGGACGATCACCGAGAGCCAGCTGCCGAGGCTCGTGATGAGCGAACCTGCGCTCGAGAGCGAGCCGGACACGGTCGAGGCGAGCGTGGTTTGAGAGCTCACCGTGGCATCCGGCAGCGCCGCCGTCAGGTCGGCCTCCACGGAGGAGATCTGGTCGTTCGACGCTGCCTGCACGTAGACGGTCGACACCACATCGCCGGCCCCGGAGAGTGTCTGGGCGACATCGAGCGGGATGTAGACGTTGGCGGCGGTATCGGCGTCGGAGGTCGTCGACGTCACGATCCCGACGATCTCGAACGGCGTCCCGCCCACATCCACCTGACCGCCCACGGCGAGGTTCGAACTCGTCGCATAGCTCGCATCGAGTACCGCCACGTCGGTTCCCGCGTCCGCGCTGGTGAGTTCGCGGCCCTGGCTGACCTCGACCGCCGAGAGCGGGCCGACCGAGGTGTCGGCGGGATCGATCCCGAGCACCGTGAACGAGTCGACCGTGAAGGAGCTGCCGACGCCGCCCGGCCCGCCGTCACCGGACGGAGGCTGCTGCCCATCCGTCGAGCTCGGGCGCTGCTGCAGCTCGCCGTCGAACGTCATGTTCGTGAGACTCAGCGCGCCGGATGCGGCAGCCACCCCGTCGATCGAGGTCACCTGGCCGACCGTCGAGGCCGCGAGGGTCGCGCGCCGGAAGTCCGTGACCAGCCGTGACTGGTTCAGGCTCGTGGTGCCGTCGCTGGTCGTCGACCCGCCGTTGTCGCCGAAGTCGAACCGCGAGCCGGGTCCGCCCGCCGCGGGCTCGACCTGAGCGCCGGTGACGGTGAGATCGGTGCCCACGCCGTAGATCGACGCGAGCGCCTGCGATTGGGCGTCACGCACCCCTGCCGACAGGGAGTTGACGACGATCACGAGAGCGATCGCGATCGCCATTCCGGTGGCGACGATGATCGTCTGCTTCTTGCGACCGGAAAGCTCACGTCGCAGATAGGTCCAGTACACGGTTCTCCTTCGCGGCACTCATCGAACTGGCGTTCGCCGACTGGCACGACGGTAGAAGGACGGATTCGCGGTCGGCTATCGAGCGCCCAAGAAATCCCTATGAGTTCAGGGCGCCGTCGCTCCCGCTGCTCGACGGCGTACTCGGCGCTTCGAGGCCGGCTCGGGCCTGGGCGAGATGCTGCGTCATGGTGGCGACCGCGCGCTCCTCATCGCCGTCCTCGATCGCGTCGAGGATGGCGGCGTGGGCGCGGAGGATGCTCTCGAGGGTTCCGCCCGCCTGCACCCACCCGCTCCAGACCCGTCGGCGAAGGCGTCTGAGCATCGGCTCGAGTGCGTCGAGAGTCAGCTCGCAGAGATCGTTGGCCGTCGCACGAGCGATCGCGGCGTGGAAGGCGACGTCGGCGGCGTGGAGTTCCTCCGCCGAGGTGACCGATCGCATCTGGGCCATCGCATCCTCGAGCGCTGACAGGTCGTGCGCGCCCCGATGGGTGGCAGCGAGACGAGCGTTGCCGACCTCCACGATCTCGCGGAACTGCTGCAGTCGTTCATCGCCGATCTCGGTTCCCGTGACACGGAGCGTCAGGAGCCGCGCGAGGTGGCTCGAGTCGGGAACGGAGACGGTGCTCTCTCGACCTTGCTGACGCTTCAGCAGGCCGATGGCGGCGAGACCGGCGAGCGCTTCCCGCACCACCGGCACGCTGACGTCGAGCATCTCGGCCAGTTCGGACGTGGGCGGAAGAGTGTCGCCGTCGCGGAGGCGGCGCTCGCCGATGTAGTCGACGATGGCCTCCGAGGCCTGTTCCGCGAGTGAATTGCGTTTGAGAGACAGCACCCGTGACCCCCTTGTCGTTCACGCTAACAGCCCGGACCGGCAATGTCATCATGTTGACTACTTCCCTTCTTCTAATATAAGTTGCTGGTGAATCGATGAGCGATTCAGCAGCGTGAAGGAAGTGACGTGGATGTCGAAAATTCGGTCAATCACTACCGCCGTCGTGGCAGCCAACTTCGATTGGACCCTCATCCGGATCGAATCGGAGTCGGGAGCGGTCGGCTGGGGCGAGTCGTTCTTCGCCCCGGGATTGCCGGAGATCATTCGCGAGATGGGGGAGCTCGTTCGCGGTGACGATGCCGCGGACATCGAGGTGATCGGCGCACGGCTGCGCGCGGCGACCTCGGGAGCCGGATCGGTGGGTGGGATCATCCACAACGCCCTGTCGGGCATCGACGGTGCCCTGTGGGATCTGAACGCCCGCGAACTGGGCGTGCCGCTGTGGCGACTGCTCGGCGGAGCCTTTCACAAGTCGGTGCGCGTTTACGCGGACTGCCATGGCGGCGCCGGACTGATGAGTCTGGGCCCGATGCTCGACATCCGGCCGATACCGTGGCTCGCCGAGCCCGACCAGGTGGCCGCAGGCGCGGTCGGCAAGAGTCTGTTCGATCTCGGCGCCGAGACCGAGGCGGTCGATCTCGACCTCCTGGCCAGTCGAGCCCGCGCAGCCGTGCAGAAGGGGTTCGACGCACTGAAGTTCGATCTCGACGTGCCCGGCCTGGTCCCCGTCCGGGTCGGCTCCCGCGCGCTGCCGCCCGGTGCCGAGGCTCTCGCGCGCGACATGGCCGATGCCATCGTCGACGGAGCCGGACCGGGCGTCGAACTCGCCTTCGACCTGCACTGGCGTTACGACATGGCATCCGCCGTGCGCTTGGCGGCTGCGGTCGATCACGTGCCGGTGATGTGGCTCGAGGACCCGCTGCCGCCGGAGAACGTCTCGGGCCTGATCGCACTCTCGCAACGAACCCGCGTTCCGCTCGGCGGCGGCGAGAACCTCATCGGTCATCGTTCGTTCGCGCCGGTCATTTCGGCCGGGGCGCTCGCCGTGGTCACCCCTGACCTCGGCAAGGTCGGCGGTGTCGCCGAGGCCCGGCGTATCGCTGCGGATGCGGCCGACCGCGGTCTCTCGATCGCCCCGCACAACATCGCCGGTCCGATCGGCACGGCCTTCGCGGCGCAGGTGTCGGCGACCTGGCCAAACTTCCTCGCCCTGGAGTACCACGCCCAGGATGTGCCGTTCTTCGCCGACCTCGTCGACGCTCCCCTCATCGAGCGTGGGCAGATCGCGATGACCGAGCGTCCCGGCATCGGGGTCGAACCGGTGCTCGAGGTCATTCGCCGCTGGGCGAAGCCGGGAACGACGGTGTTCGAGAAATGATCGAGCCCGAGGTCTCCGGCCCGGCGCTGGCGGCCCAGATTCGGGACCGGATGCCGGCGGAGGCCGATGCGACCAGCCTCTGGCGGCTGGGGCAATCCGGTGTGGTCGTTCGCTTTCCGGGCGCCACGGTCCTCATCGACGCGTACCTCAGCAATCATTGCGAGGCGGTGCTCGGCGACCCGTTCGACCACCGCCGATTGACGCGGAGACCAGCTCGATCCAGTCGATCTGGATGCGCTCGATCTGGTCATCGCAGTCAGCCA
>BADC01000227.1 GCA_000333435.1 Corynebacterium-like bacterium B27
CCGATGCTGAGCACCACGGCGAGCGCGCCCACCCACCAGAGGAACTGATCGAAGCCGCCGAGCTGCGAGGGGCGCCAGCCCGAGGCGAGCAGCGGGCCGAGGAAGAGGGCGACCGAGGCCACGGCGGCGGCGAACCAGATGGTTCCCGTGTGCATGATGCGTTTGACGTTCTGCTCCGGCGACATCAGCTCGTGCAGAGTACCGGTGTTCTCGCTGTGGGTCATGTGCGTCGCCACGGTGGGCCATCTCCTTCGTTCGGTCGTGTATACATCCTGCACCCGCGAATCGCAGGGCGGTAGTTCATCCGCGCTTACGACTTGTCGCGTCTACCCGGCGGCGTCGAGTTCGTCGAAGTCGTCGACCCCCGCGGCGGCGGCCTCGCGGCGGCGGGCCGCCAGCGACGGCGCCACCAGGGCGGCCAGGATGGCGAGCACGCCGACCCCTGCCGACACCCAGAACCCGACGGTGAACGCGTCGTCGCTCGGCGCGCCCTGCGGGGTGACGTCGGCCGAGAGGAGCGCGGCGATCACGGCGGTGCCGACGCTCGACCCGACGGTGCGGATGACGGTGTTGGCGCTGATCGCCTCGCCGGTCTGTGCGGCGGGAACGCTCTCGACGATCGCGTTCGAGGTGGCGGCGAGCGCCATGCCGATCCCGATGCCGGTGAGGATGCCCGACACGACGATCTGCCACTCCTCGGCGTGCCCCAGGGCGGGGATGAGGAAGGCGACGGTGACCGAGACGCCACCGAGGAGCATCGGGATCTTCGGGCCGATACGGCGGATCAGCGCACCGGCCACCACTCCCGCCACCACCATCGCGGCGACCGTCGGCAGCAGGAAGATGCCCGCCTCGCTCACGGTCTTGCCGAAGCCGTAGCCGAGCACGCTCGGCAGCTGCAGCAGGGTGGGCACGAGGATGAAGGTGCCGAACATCGCGAAGCCGAAGGCGAGGGCCACGATGTGCGCGGTCCAGACGCCGCGGTGCCGGAACAGGCGCACGTCGATCAGCGGTTCCTTGACGCGGAGTTCGATGAGCACGAAGGCGACGAGCGCGACACCGCCGAGAACGAGCAGGCCGATGGTCTTGCCGTCGCCCCAGCCCCACTTCTCGCCCTCGCTGATGGCGAGGAGCACACCGACGAGCCCGATGCTGAGCACGACGGTACCGAGGATGTCGAGGCGGCCGGGCGTGCGCACGGGCGACTCGGGGATGCCGAAGATCGCGCCGACGAGCGCGATGGCCACGAGCACGGCCGGCAGCCAGAACAGCCAGTGCCACGACAGCGCTTCGACGATCGGCCCGGCCGCGACGATGCCGACGCCGGCGCCGATGCCGAAGATGGCCGAGAGCAGACCGATGGTGATGCTCACCCGCTCGCGCGGCAGCTCGTCGCGCACGATGCCGATCGAGAGCGGCATCACGGCGCCGGCCGCTCCCTGGAGGATGCGCCCCACGATCAAGACGCCCAGGTTCGGGGCGAGCGCCGCGAGCACGGTGCCGACGAGCAGCAGGGCGAGCACCACGATGATCACCCGGCGCTTGCCGACCATGTCGCCCAGGCGGCCGAGGATCGGGGTCAGCACCGAGGCCGAGAGGAGGTAGGCGGTGAGCACCCAGCTCGCATCCGTCGTGGCGACGCCGAGGTCGTTGCCGATGGTGCCGAGCGCGGGCGCGACCAGCGATTGCAGCACCGCGAAGGAGAGACCGCCGAGGGAGAGGAAGAGCACGATGGCGGTGCCGCGGGTGCGGCGCGGTGCTGCGCCGGTGACGGCGGGGATCGAGCCGGTGGCCGAGCTCGGAGCGGATGCGGACATGATCTCCTCGGATGTAAGCAGGCGCTGACTTGACGAGTATTCCGTGTTCGTTGACCGAAGTCAACATTGGTTTACTTTCGGGGGCGAGCGGGTACAGTACCGGTGGAAAGGGACCAGATGAGCGACGAGCTGATGCGCTCCGGCCGCGACGCCACCGCCACCCGGCGTGCGCTCGTGCGGGCTGCGCGGCGCCGATTCGCCACCGACGGCTACCGCGCGACGACGGTGCGTCAGATCGCCGCCGACGCGGGCGTGAACGTGGCGCTGATCAACCGCTACTTCGTGTCGAAGGACGGCCTGTTCGAGGCCTGCATGCTCCGCACCTCCGACGAGCTCGACAGCCAGAGCAGCTCCCGCCCGGTGCACTTCGACGACGTGATCGAGCGCCTCGTCGCGCACGTCGTGAACTCCCCCGACGGCGACGACCCGCTGCAGCTGCTGCTCCTGCTGCGCTCGTCGGGCGACGAGAACGCCGACCGCATCCGTCGCCGCACGCTCGAGCACTTCACCGAGAAGCTCGCCGCCGCGGCGGGGTGGGACCGCGACGACCCCGCAACCGACGGGGTGCTGCTGCGCGCTCAGCTCGCCATCGCGACCATGCTCGGCACGGTCATGCTGCGCGCCTCCGCAGGCGTGGAGCCACTCGCTTCGGCGGGCCACTCGGAGCTCAGCGCTCCCCTGGGCGACGCCTTCCGCGCGCTGCTCGTGCGAACGCCCGGCCCGTCCTGACACGCCGTCGGGCGATCAGGGCGGGCCGGGCGCGGAGTGCGCGGCGGCCGAGGCCGGTCAGGCAGCGCGGCGGATGCGGCGGAGCACGACCGTCGCGACGCCGAGGAGTACGAGCAGCGCGGCTCCCCCGGCCCACGGCAGCGGCTCGGCACCGGTCGACGCGAGCGCGGCCGGCTTCGTGCTGTCACCCGCGGGGGCGGACGGCACGGCGGGAGCGGTCGGGTCGGTCGTGGCCGGCGGGTCGGTCGGGTCGGTCGTCACGGGCGGGGTCGGGCCCTGCGAGCCGAGCGCCAGGTCGCAGGAGATGGTGCCCGACCAGAGCGAGTGACCGCCGTTGTTGCCGTCGTCGGAACGGATGACCTCCTTCACGCCGTCGACGCAGGTCGAGTCCGCGGCGATGGCGAAGCCCTCGAGGTTGTAGTCCGGGAGACCGGTGGGCCGGTCGTAAACGCGGTCGACCACGAACGAGCCCTTGGCGTCGATCTTCAGCAGGGTGCTGGAGCCGCCCACCGAGTTGTCGGCCACGGCCCAGATGCGCTGGGCATCCGCATCCCACTGGGTGTCGGCGATCAGCGGCAGGCCGGTGTCGATCGCGGCGACGCGGTGGAAGGAGCCGTCGGCGTTCAGCGCGTAAGCGTAGAGGTGGCCGTTCTTCTCCAGTGCGGTGAAGTAGAGGCCGGTGCCGTGGCCCGGGTAGTCGGCCGGGTCATAGGCGGCGCCCGTGCTCTGGTCGACGAAGGCGTTCGTGGTGAGGTACGAGTCCGGCACCCAGGTGATGCCCTCGAAGCCGAGGTTAGAGTCGGCGCCGCCAGTGGTGTCGATCGCGTCGGCGAGGTCGGCGGTGAGCACCCACTGCGTGGTCGGCGTGAGCGTGCTGCCGGTGGCGTTCGGGTCGAAGCGGAGCACGCTGTCCAGCGGCACCTTGCTCGCGGCGTTGTCGCGCTCGGTGGTGACGTAGAGGAAGCCGTCGGGGCCCACGGTCAGGCCCTCCGCATCCGGCAGCCCGGTGCCGTCGGGGAAGACGATGTCTTTGCCGTTCGCCCAGCCGTTCGCGGTGTCGTTCACCCAGAGGCCGCCCTGCTTCACGAGGCGGAACAGGTGGCTCTTGTTCTTCGCGGCCCACATGACGCCGGGGTCGTTCGGGTCGATGTCGAGGCCCGAGACGTCCTGGCCGGAGAGCGGGGTGACGAACTGGCATTCGTTGTCGGAGACGGTCCAGTCCTGGCTGCCGGGCCAGGCGAGGCCGCCGGTGAGTGCCGGGCCGCTGCCCGAGGGAAGCTCGGTCTGGCAGTCGACGGGCGTGCCGGTGCCGGGGTCGCTCGGCGGGATGATCGTGCCGGCGCAGGCCGCGGCGTTGGATGCGCCCCAGCTCGTCGCCGCGGTGTGCACCCAGCTGCCGGTGGCGTCGCCGCAGCGCGACCAGGAGCCCGGCTGGGCGTCGTTCGCGCCCCAGCTGGCGACGTCGGCGATGGTGGAACCGTCGGCGAGGTAGAGCTTGACCGAGTCGCCGTCGGAGGAGAGCCCCTGGTTCGACAGCAGCACGAGGTAGCCGTGGGCCGGCACGACGGTGCCGTTCGGCGCCTCGACCGGGGCCGGGTTGCTGGTGGAGTCGGCCTGCTTCCAGGCGGCGACGTCGACATCCGTGTCGCCCGTGTTCACGAGCTCGTAGGCGTCGTGGGTGGGGTCGTCGTTGGCCGAGGTGACCTCGTTCAGCGCGATGTTCTTCCAGGAGTCGTCCGTGGGGTCGGTTGGGTCGGTGCTCTCGGGGTTCAGAGCGCCCTTGGAGGGCGTCGTCTGCTCCACGAACGGCCCGGTGCCGTTGGGCACGCGGCCCCAGGTGTCGAGGTGGAAGTCGCCCCACTCGTACGAGTCGAGGAGGGTGGTGCCGTCGGCGGCGTAGAGGCTCAGCAGGTCGTTCTTCTTGAGCTTGAAGGCGCCGCCCTCGGCCACGTACACCGCGCCCGGCGCGATGACGGTGCCGGCGGGGAGGGTGAGCGTCACGGCGTTCTCACGCCCGGTCAGCTGCGAGCCGGATGCGTCGAGCGGCGCGGTTCCCGTGTTCATGAGCTCGACCCAGTCGGGGCTGCCGTCGGTCTCGATCTCGTTGATGACGAGGCCGTTCGGCACAGCGGCATCCGCGGTCTCAACGGTCGTGGCATTCGTGGTCTCGGCGGCCGACGCGGCGACCGGAACGGCGAACAGCCCGGCGAGCACGAGGGCTCCGCCGGCGGCAAGGGCAAGGGGTCTCGAGGCAGACTTCAGCACGCCCCGAGAGTGCCGCCCTCAGGCGAACGCGAGGTGAACCCCGCCCGACCCCCACCTGAACACCCGTCCACCGACCCCGGGGGTCCATGGAGTATTCACTCGACACCGCCCTATCTATATCTCTCGCCTGCCGCGCCGCTTCCCGTCGATAATCATCACAGATATGCTTTATCTGTACTGGATTCTGCTGAATGGAGCCGGCGTGGGCACGTCATTACCGAACCTACTGAGCTACGACGACCTGCCCGCGCAGAATCTCACTCGGCACAACCTCGACCGACTGATCGAGTCTGGGGATTTCGAGCGCATCGCCCCAGGCCTTTTCTTACGAGCGGGTCTCACTGATGACACGAGAGCGGCGTGGATCGCGGTGGCCGCAAAGAAGCCTGCTGCGACGCTGTGCCTCCTGACTGCGTTGTCGCTGCACGATCTGACGGACGAGATTCCCGCTCGGAGCGACATCGCCATACCAAGAGGCACCCAACCAGTGACGGTTCACCACACCCCGATCGCGTGGCACCGATTCGATGTCACCACGTTCGTAACCGGCCGGGCCATACACCCACTGCCCGGCGGGTTCTCGATCGGGCTCTACTCTCCCGAGCGCACCTTGATCGACTTGTTCCGACTGCGTCACGACTGGGGCAGCGATCTTGCGCTAGGCGCACTCAAGCGCTGGATGCGCCGCCGAGGAAACAGCCCAAGCACGCTGCTCGCGATGGCACAGTCATTCCCGAAAGCGCGCCCGGCGGTCCAACAAGCCCTGGAGATTCTCTTGTGACGCCGAATCCGGCGCACGGCACGCCAGCCGGTGATGCCACTCTCGCCATCCGCGCCCTGGCCAGAAGGTCCGGTCGAGACGTGCAGGAGTTGATGACCTTGTACACGCTCGAAGGGCTCCTGGCACGCATCGCGCTGTCTGAGCACCGCGACGACTTCGTCCTGAAGGGCGGAGTGCTGTTGGCGGCGTTTGCCGCGCGCCGCGCGACGAGGGACATCGACCTCCAGGCGACGCGTCTGAGCGACGCCCCCGACGAGGTTACAGAGCTGGTCCGCACCACCGCCGGAATAGACATCGGCGATGGCCTGGCGTTCGATCCGGCGAGCGTCACCGCTACGACGATCCGCGATGAGGACGAATACGCCGGCGTGCGGGTGAAGTTGACGGCGATGCTCGGAACTTCGCGACTCACCATCGGGATCGACGTGAACTTCGGCGACCCGATCTGGCCCGTCCCTCGTTTCATCGAACTCCCTCGCGTGATACCGATCGGGCTGCCACCCGTGAAGGTGCTGGGCTATCCGCTGACGATGGTGCTGGCCGAAAAGCTCGTCACCGCGATCGACCGGGGCACCGCGAACACGCGCTGGCGTGACTTCGCCGATGTCTACACGCTCGGGCGTCTTCACTCGATCGACGCAGCCGAGCTTCGGGCTTCGCTGGAAACCGTGGCCGACTACCGTGACGTCGCGCTCGTCCCCTTATTGCCTGCGCTCGCTCCGATGAACGAGCTGGCGCAACAGAAGTACCGTGCGTGGCGCACTCGCGTTCATCGCGAAAGCGAACTGCCAGTTCAATTCCGGGATGTTCTCGGGTCGGTGGCGCGCTTCGCAGACCCGGTCCTCACGGACAAGAGCGCGCGGCGATGGGACCCTCGTCGCTCCGTGTGGACGAATCGCTCCGCGAACGAGTGAAAGTAAGTGCATCGAAGCGCATGCTCGTTGCAACGAAGAAGGCCTCCCGGCAGGAGGCCTTCTGTAAGTTGGCCGAGCTGGTGGCACGGCGGTAGCAGGCGAGAGCATCCGGCCTATCGCTCGTGACGTCGGCGTAGCGAACTCGGCGCTGACACGGATGCTGCGGGAGGAGGCTGTCGTCATCTCGAAGCGAAATGTAAGCGACGGCGAAGCAGCAAAAATAGCCACGGAGTACGCGGCTGGCGCCACGATGGCAAAGTTTGACGAGAAGTAGGAGCTGGCGCGCGGAACGGTATTCGGGGCATTGCATCGGACTGGCGTGGAAGAACACGCGACATGGCCCCCCGCCGTCCGCAACGGTAGCGCTTGCAAAAATTCAAGAAAGAGCGCATAAGTAGGGACATATGACTACTAGTGACCAGCAACACGAGAAGCCCCCGATTGACGCACCGATCAATTCATCCGCTGACGACGACCTCGGACGGGCTCCCGTCGCACACGACTTTGCAGACTCGATCCGGGAGCTCGATGCCAGTCAAGGACTTGTCGTAGGCATCCTGGGTCCGTGGGGGCACGGCAAGAGCTCCTTCATCAACCTGATGCGGGAGCAGTTCGAGGCCGAACCCGCTCTGACTGTCGTCGACTTCAACCCTTGGATGTTCTCCGGCTCGAACCAGCTCGTTAACTTCTTTTTCACCGAGATCGGCGCCGAACTCAATATCCGTAGCAAGAGCCGCTTCGGCAAGACCGCCGACTGGCTGGCTAAATACGCCGGCATCCTGAAGCCCGTCTCTCAGTTCATTCCGGTTCCCGGAGCCGCGTTGGCTGGCGAAGCGGCCGCTGCTGCACTGACGGGACTGGCGGACTCGACTAACGCCGACCGCAGCGCGAAGATGGTGCGAGAGGAAATTACCCAAGAGCTATCGGGGCTGGACCAGCCGATCGTGGTCGTCATTGATGACATCGATCGACTCACCACCGTCGAGATCCGCGAGATCTTCAAGCTCGTCCGTCTAACCGCCAGCTTCCCGAACATCATCTACGTGCTCGCGTTTGACCGGGAGCGAGTGGAGCAGGCGCTGACCGAGGACGGCGTGCCCGGGCGGGCATATCTCGAGAAGATCGTCCAGCTGAGCTTCGATGTTCCGCAGGCGCCGGAGAAGCTCCTTCGATCTCAGGTCTTCGAAGAACTCAACCGCATCCTTGCCCCAGTCGCGAACGCCACGCTCGATGACAGCAGATGGAGTGACGTCTACTGGGAGGTGATCGATCCACTCTTCGCCAATATGCGGGATGTGACCCGCTACGCGATATCCGCGAGGTCAACCATCAAGAGCCTCGGCAATGAAGTCGATCTCGTCGACCTCCTCGCGATGGAGGCGCTGCGCGTCTTCCGTCCCGAACTAATCCAGCAATTGTCGAAGCTCCGAAGCGACCTCACGAACACGCGCGAGATCATGGGACGCAAGGACGATCGAGCCCAAAAACGCATTACGGCACTCCTCGCGAAGTTCCCGGATGACGATGACGTGATCCGTGCACTCATCAACCGCGTCTTTCCGGTTGCGCTGCAGTACATCGAGAACAATCACTACGGATCTGACTGGCTCAGCACGTGGCGGACCGCGCACCGCATGGCACACATCGACTTCCTCAACCTCTACTTTGATCGAGTTGCACCAGACGAGCTCGTCGCGTTTCGAAGCTCCGAGCATGCCTTTGAGCTTCTCAGCGACGGAGTGGCGCTGAAGGCGTACTTGACGGGGCTGGATCCCGAGCAGCTTGAGACCGTCCTGGAGGGCCTTACCTCGTATGAGGCCAAGTTCACGAACGACATGATCGTCCCGGGGTCCGTGACGCTCCTGAACCTTATCGACGCTATTCCGGAGAAGAAGCAGCGAGGTTTCTTCGACATCGGACGCCGCGACATAACTGTTGCTCGCGTCGTCCTTCGACTCTTCCGCCGCGTCGAGGATGAGTCAGAGCGCGAGGCGCTTGTGGCGCAGATTCTCGAAGGCGTTGAAACTTACTCATCCCAGCTCGACTTCATCCACAGCATGGGCTACCGCGAGGGCGCTGGCCACAAGCTCGTCAGTCAAGCGTTTGCCGAGCAGATTCAGGCAGACTTCGTGGCACGGCTCCGAAAGACACCGCCACCCGAGCCGTCACGCGAATGGGACGCATGGCGCATCTATGACGCCGTCCAGACCGAAACGGGCAAACCACCACTCAAGCCGAGCGACGATCGTGTCCTTCTCCGAGCGGTCCTGCACTCACTCAAGTCGACGGCACGATCGCAGTCGATGGATTCTCGACAGGTCAGGACCGAAGACCGCCTCGCCTGGGAGCTTCTGGTCCAAGTCTTCGGATCCGAGACAGCGGTCAAGAAGGTAGTTGCTAACGTGCGGAATAGCCTCGGCGATGACGACGTGCTCCAGCTTGCGGACAAGTATTTGTCGGGCTGGCGACCGGAGCGCTTGTAGACATGGCGCTCACCAACCAGCAGATCATGACTGTCGGGAACCGATACATCGGCGTCGAGGGCGGTTACCTCGGAGATTTCTCCTCCCGCACCCACACCGATTTCTATTCGGAATACTGCGGCATCGACGATGTCTTCCCGGAGACATACTCCGGGACGACCCGGCAGCGCTTCATCGAAATCGTGAGTACGCGCAAGCCTCACGACCAGGCGAAGATCTTGCGCGGTGTAATCGATCGCTTTGGGGACGAGGATGCCCAATCGGATTCACGTGCGCGCTTGAGGCAGCGGATTCTTCAGTGGGCTGCGGAACTTGAGGGCGCGACAGTCATACCGATCGCAAGCCCCACCGAAACCCGAGCGGTAGTGATCAGAGCCCTGGGAGATGCGGACAACCTCGTGCGCACGAGCGGGGCAACCAGTGCGGTCGACCGCATCCACACCGCACTCCACGGTCACCTGCTCGCGCTGTGCGAGAGCTCTAATATCGAGATCGGGGAAGGCGCCACCTGCACACGAGCGCTCAAACTCCTGCGGCAACACCATTCAGCGCTTCAAACGACGGGGCCCCGCGCCGAAGACATCACTCGCGTGCTCAACTCACTTGCGAGCGTGCTCGACACGCTCAACCCGATCCGGAACAACGCGAGCGTCGCGCACCCCAACCTGGAGCTTCTCGATGACCCAGAGGCGCTACTCGCTATCAACGCCGGCCGAACGATCTTCGCGTACCTAGATTCTAAGATGGGACATCGAGAGCCATAGTCATGCAAGTCTCGGTACATGCCGGCAGGGGTCGAAGCACCTCCGAAATGACCTAGAAACCACGTAACTCTAACCCTTGGGAGTTGTGGAAAAGCTGTGGTCAGACGGCAAAAACAGCAAATCCGGCCATAGGAGCGCCTCTACCTGAAAAAAAATAACCCCTGTCCAGGGGCTATTTTCATCATATAGCCTATGTCTGGCTGGGGTACCTGGACTCGAACCAAGAACAACGGTACCAGAAACCGCCGTGTTGCCAATTACACCATACCCCACTGGCCCGCACCGAAGCCCGGGCCGAGTGTTTACTTTAGCCTATCCGGCCCCCGCCGCCAAAAGCGGGCCGCGGGCCAGCAAGTCCGTCACGAACGCGGTGTTGAACGCGCCGCTCCGGAACTCGGGGCTGTCGAGAATCCGCTGCTGAACGGATGCGGTGGTCACCACCCCATCGACCTCCAGTTCGCCGAGCGCACGCAGCGCCCGCGCGATCGCCTCGTCGCGGTCCTGGCCCCAGCAGATCAGCTTCCCGATCATCGAGTCGTAGTACGGCGGGATGACGTAGCCCGCCTCGATGTGGGTGTCGAGCCGCACACCGGGCCCGCCGGGCGCACGGAATCCGGTGATCCGCCCCGGGTTCGGCGCGAAGCCGCGATCCGGGTCCTCCGCGTTGATGCGGCACTCGATCGCGTGCCCGCGCACCACCACGTCCTCCTGGCGCAGCGAGAGCGCCGCGCCGCCGGCGATCTGCAGCTGCAGCTTGATCAGGTCGATCCCGGTGACCAGCTCGGAGACCGGATGCTCGACCTGAATCCGCGTGTTCATCTCGATGAAGTAGTAGCGCCGCTCGATGTTGTCGAACACGAACTCCACCGTGCCGGCGTTGCGGTAGCCGACCTCGCGGCAGAGCGCGACCGCCGCCTCCGCCAGACCGCTGCGGAGCGCATCCGTCAGCACCGGCGACGGCGACTCCTCCACCAGCTTCTGGTTGCGCCGCTGCGCCGTGCAGTCGCGCTCCCCCAGGTGCAGCACGGTGTCCCCGTCGGAGACGACCTGGATCTCGATGTGCCGCACATCGGTGAGGTACCGCTCGATGTAGACCGACGGATCGCCGAACGCCACCTCGGCCTCCGCCATGATCTCGGCGAGGTCCTTCTCGAGCGTCGCCGCCGTGGGCACCACGCGCATCCCGCGCCCGCCGCCACCCGCCGCGGCCTTGATCAGCAGCGGGTAGCCGACCTCAGCCGCCACGGCGAGCGCCTCGCCGAACTCCGCGATCGCGCCGTCCGATCCCGGCACCGTGGGCACACCCGCGCGCCGGGCGATCTTCTTCGCCTCGATCTTGTCGCCCATGCGCCGGATGACCTCGGCCGACGGCCCCACGAAGCCG
>BADC01000226.1 GCA_000333435.1 Corynebacterium-like bacterium B27
ACCCGGCCGGCGAGGGCGGCGATCTCGGCAACGGCCGAGCGGCGGCACGGTGAGCTGGCGCGCCCCGTGAATGGCGGGCCAGAGTGGCGAGGAGCAGGTCGAGTTTCGGGCGTCTCGACCCCGCTGCGCACCGTGCAGAGCAGGACGAGCGGCAGGTCGTGCACCGACGACGCCAGGTGGGTCAGCCAGCGGAAGGTGCTGGTGTCGGCCCACTGCACGTCGTCGAGCACGATCGCGAGCCCCCCGCGGGCGGAGTCACGCAGCAGCCGGTCGAGCCGCTCGTAGACCGCGAAGCGCGCCGAGTCGGCGTCGACCTCGGCCGGCGGGGTGAGCACGGCGTCGGGGTCCGCGCCGAGGCCGCGCACGATGGCGCGCACCGGCCACCACGGCGGGGTCCCGGCGTCTTCGGGGCAGGCGGTGCGCAGCACCGGGCGGTCACCCCAGCCCACCCGCACCGCCTCTTCGGCCAGCCGGGTCTTGCCGATCCCGGCCGGGCCGGTGAGCACGAGCCAGCGCGTCGAGGTGAGCGAGCCGAGCACGCCGTCGATCGCGTGCAGTTCGGTCTCGCGGCCCACGTAGTCGCTGTCGCGACCCGCCGGCTGCGCGGCTGCGCCGGAGGCAGCGGTTGCGACGGAGGCAGCGGTTGCGGCCGAGGCAGCGCCTCCTCGGCCGACGGATGCTGGTTCCCCTCCATCCGCCGGCGGTGCCTCGACCGGCGCGGAGCGTTCAGCGTCGGGCCGCACCGGATCGGCACGCATGCCGGCCGCCCGGTCGCGTGCCACATCCCCCGCCGCCCCTGGCGCCGCCGTGGGCCAGGTCGTGATCCACGCCTCGTCGCGCAGCACCGCGGTGTGCAGCTCGCGGAGTGCGGCCCCGGGCACCAGTCCGAGTTCGTGGTCGAGGGCCGCGGCCGTGCTGCGGTACAGCTCCAGCGCATCCACCGGCCGGCCGGCCCGCGTGAGGGCGAGCATGAGCAGCCAGACTCCGCGTTCGCGGAGGGGGTCGGTGCGGAACAGCTCGTCGGCGACGGAGAGCGCGGCCTCGGGCCGGCCGACCGCGAGCAGTGCGGTCAGCAGGTGTTCGCGGCACTCCGCCCGCTGCAGTTCGAGCCGGCCGCGCTCGGTCTGCGCCCACGCCTCGTCGGTGAAGTCGGCCAGCACCGGCCCGCGCCAGAGGGCCAATGCCTGCCTCGCGGCTTCCACGGTCTTCTGCCACGAGCCCGCCGAGGCCGCCTCGCGCGCCGTGGCCAGCAGACGCCCGAACTCCTCCCGGTCGACCTGCGCCGCGTCGACGTGGAGCACGTAGCCCGGCGCGCGCCGCACGATCGGCGAGGCGGCGGTCGTCTCGTCGCGCAGCACACGACGGAGGTTCGACACATAGGCCTGCAGGCTGGCTGCCACGCTCGAGGGCGGATCGTCGCCCCAGACGGCGTCGACCAGCGCATCCACCGACACCACCGTGCCGCGGTTCACCAGCAGAACGGCCAGCACCGCGCGCTGCTTGGGCGCGCCGAGGTCGAGCATCGTCTCGCCGCTCGACACCTCGAGCGGGCCCAGCAGGCGGTACCGCACGCCTCTCATTGTGCGGCCCCCGCACCCCCGCGCCAATCCCCAGAATCTGGGGGAGACGGATGCTCGTCCCGGCCCGCCTGGGGGAGGCGTACGATAGTGGCAGCAAGACCCCATGTGCTCTTGGAGAGCATCCGAGGGGCCTTGCACCACGCGAACCCCCGGCAGCGCTGGGGGTTCTTGCGTTAGCCCAGCCAGAAGATCCCGTTCTCCGACCCGGGGAGCCAGTGTTGCCTCAGCTTCATGTAGGCGAGGATCGCCGCAGCGACTGGCTTCTTGTCGCGTCCCCAGATCTCAGGGTGATCCTGAACATGACGTTGGTAGGCGCCATACGCGATCAGGTCGGCAGCCTGGATGAGCTGGCTGTAGCGACTGTCTTGCATGATGATGTCCTCGATGATCCGCCTCGACGAGATCGGCAGGGCGCGGTGCACTTCGCGGTAGGGAGCGGAGTCCCGCACGGCCGACTCCCAGAGCTCTTGCCGGTGTTCCGGCGTTGGCGTGATTCCCGGGTGTTCCAAGCCCTGTTGCCCGTCGTAGAAGACGAGCACGTAGGTGTCTTCCTGCTCCGCCCAGCGATCGAGCCACGTGATGAACTCGCCGTACGCCTTCGGCTTGGACCGCTCGCTCATTGCGATGGTCACCACAACGAGTTCCGGATGTCTGGCCAGCGCGGTCAAGGCGATACGCCCGGTCGCGGCACGCTGCGCCGATCCGAACCCGGGTTCTCCGTCTGATGTGTCGCTGTACCTGCCTCGCCCCTTGAACAACTCGCTCGCGTGTAATTCACGCTTCGTGTCGACACCGAACTGCCGCTGGATGTCGCGCCGGGCTACCAGCCATTTCTCGAGCACTCCGGCCCAGGAAACTTCAGCAATCAGCAGCGCTGAGAAAGTCACTCCTCTCGCGGGATCGCCCGAATCGTCGACGTAACACAGATACATCACCGCAGACTGCCGAAGATGATGATTCGTCGCAATCGGCCTCGCCTGGTCTGTGGACAAGTCACCCGCGTGCGACAGAGCGGCACTCGTCCTAGCCTGAGGGCATGCAGATCGACCTCACGGGCAAGCTGGCCCTCGTCACCGGATCGACCCAGGGCATCGGCCTCGCCATCGCCAAGCAGCTCGCGGCCGCGGGTGCGGAGGTGGCGGTGAACGGGCGTTCGGCCGAGAGCGTCGAGCGCGCCCGCATCGCGATCCTTGAGGCGCATCCCACGTCCCGCATCACGCGGGCGGTGGGTGATCTCTCCGACGAGACCGAGACCGCCCACCTCGTGGCAGGGCTGCCCCACGTCGACATCCTGGTGAACAACCTCGGCATCTTCGGCGCGCAGCCCGCGCTCGAGATCGATGACGCGGAGTGGCGGCGCTTCTTCGAGGTCAACGTGCTGAGCGCGGTGCGGCTGACCCGCGCCTACCTGCCGGGCATGATGGAGCGTGGCTGGGGGCGCATCCAGTACATCGCGAGCGACTCGGCCATCGTGACTCCGGCCGAGATGATCCACTACGGCGTCTCGAAGACGGCACTGCTCGGCGTCTCCCGCGGCTTCGCCAAGGCCGCGGCCGGATCGGGCGTCACTGTGAACTCGGTCATCGCCGGCCCCACCCACACCGAGGGGGTGGAGGAGTTCGTCTACCAGCTGGTCGACCGCGAGCTGCCGTGGGAGCAGGCACAGCGCGAATTCATGCGCCTGCACCGGCCGCAGTCACTCATCCAGCGCCTGATCGAGCCCGCCGAGATCGCCAACCTGGTCACCTACCTCGCGTCGCCGTTCGCGAGCGCCACCACGGGCGGAGCGCTGCGCGTCGACGGCGGGTACGTCGACTCGATCGTGCCGTGATTGCTCCCTCGACAGGTGTTGTGCTTATGATGTAGCGATCCGAGCCCGGGGGGACTCCGGCGTCGCAGCCGACGTCGACTCTCGGGAGGCACCCGCGCTCTCGGTCACCCGATCGAGAGGCCACCCGTGTCCCTACCCCTGCGCCCCTCCCGCCTCGTCGCGGGAATCGCATCCGTCGCCCTCGTCGGCGCGGCCCTGCTCGCCGCCCCGCTCTCCGCCGGCGCGGAGGAGACGCCCACCCCCGACTCCGGCGACGGCCGCGTCGTGATGGGCGACTACTCGGTCGAGCTGTACGCCGAGCAGGCCGCCACCACGCCGCCCGAGCTCGCCGCCGCGTTGCAGAACGACCTCGGCATCACGCCCGAGCAGTACTACGCCGAAGCGGATGCTGCGGCCACCGCGGTCGACGTCGTCGACGAGCTCACGGCCGACGGGGTCGACGTGCTCTCGTCGCGTGTCGACGGCACCGAACTCGTCGTGAACGTGGCGACGGATGCGGATGTCGCGGCCGTCGAAGCGGTCGGCGCCACCGCCGAGGTGGGTGGCGAGTCGCTCGCTCCCGCCGAGCGCCGGCTCGCCGACGACAGCCACGACGTGCGTCCGCTCCGCGACCTCGTCGGCGGCCAGGGCTTCTACACCTACGACAGCCAGTGGCTCTACTACTGCTCGGTGGGCTTCAACGGCCTCGACCGTTCGTCGCACTCCTCGCAGTTCCTCACGGCCGGCCACTGCGTGGAGCCGGGCACCTTCGATGGCGGCGAGGCTTACTTCCTCAACCAGTCGCGCCCGAACCAGGACCCGAGCGCGCCCGGTGAAGCGCTCGGGCATCCGACGCCCGGCTCGGTGTACTTCGGCAACTACTACGACACCAGCCTGTTCTGGAACGAGCTCTCGAACACCCCGAAGCCCGTCGTCGGCACCTGGAACAACAACAACGGTTCGGTGACCTCGGGCACCCCGGTCGCGGTGCGTGACTACACCCGCGCCATCGTGGGGCAGAGCATCTGCAAGTCCGGCCGCACGACGGGCTGGACCTGCGGCTCGGTGCAGGCGGTCGACGAGGCCTTCACCGTCGACGGTCACAACATCAACTCCTTCGTCTCCAACATGTGCGCCCTCGGCGGCGACAGCGGCGGATCGGTGATCTCGGGCAGCTACGCCCTCGGCGTGGTCTCGTTCGGCAGCTACCAGAACAGCTGCGGCGAGCAGAATCAGATCACGGGCCTGTTCCCGATCGACTCCGCCTGGGAGGACGCCCTCGACGTGCACCCCGACTGGGAGCCGCTCGTGACCGTCGCGAAGCCGGACAGCGCCTCGCTCGGCGGCGGCGTGCCCGTCTACAGCGGGACCGCGGCGACCGGCACCGTGCTCGGCGGGGGCAAGCGCTACACCGTGCACCTCAGCATCGACGGCGGCGAGGAGTCGCTGCTCCCCGTCGCGTCGAACGGCACCTGGTCGGCTCCGGCCACCGCCGGTCTCGGCAAGGGCGCACACAGCTTCAGCATGTACGCCAGCTACGGCTCGGGCATCCAGACCTCCGGCACCGTCTCGGGCAGCTTCCAGGTGGCGGATGCTCCCGCCGTCTCCCGCATCTCCGGCGCGACCCGCTTCGACGTGGCCGTGCAGGTGGCGAACCAGCTCTACCCGGGCACCGCGCCCGTGGTCTACGTGGCGACCGGCTACAACTACCCGGATGCCCTCAGCGCCGGCCCCGCCGCCGTGAAGCAGGACGGTCCGCTGCTGCTCACCCTCACCGACGCCATCCCGGATGCGGTGGCCGCGAAGATCCAGTCGCTCTCGCCCGAGCGCATCGTCGTGGTCGGTGGCCCCAACTCCATCAACAACTCGGTGCTCGCCGGTCTCCAGAGCCTGGTGCCCGACGCCGAGGTGCTGCGTCTCACCGGCGCCGATCGCTACTCGGCCAGCCGAGCCGTCGTCGACTACGCCTTCGATGACGCCGCGCACGCCTATGTGGCGACCGGCGGCACCTTCCCCGACGCCCTCTCGGCGGGCGGGGCGGCCGGCTCGAAGCTGCAGCCGGTGGTGCTCGTGAACGGTGGCGCTCCCGCGGCCGACAAGCCCACGATCGACCTGTTCAAGGCGCTCGACACCTCGTCGCTCACCGTCGTCGGCGGCGTGAACTCGGTTTCTGCCGCCGTCGAGAACTCGCTGCGCACCGGCATCCCGGCCACGGTCGACCGGGTGGCCGGAGCCGACCGGTTCCAGGCCTCGATCGCCCTGAACGCTCAGGCGTTCAGCAGCGCGAACACGGTCTACCTGGCCACGGGCTACAACTTCCCCGATGCTCTCGCGGGCGGTGTGCTGGCCGGCAACTCGGATGCTCCGCTCTACGTGGTGCCCACCGAGTGCGTCCCCCGTGGGGTGCTCAAGGCGGTCACGTCGCTCGGTGCCACGAACGTGGTGCTGCTCGGCGGCCCGAACTCGCTGAACCCGGCGGTCGAGAACCTGACGCCCTGCGCCTGGTGACCCTGGGCCCGCATATGGGCGGCGGCGGGGGGCGGATGCGTGGGCCGAGTCGGCGCATCCGCCCCGCGTCCGCGACAATAGACGCATGAGCAACAGTTATGCCGCCGCCGGAGTCGACACCGAGGCGGGCGACCGCGCGGTCGAGCTGATGAAGGCGGCGGTGCAGCGCACCCACGGGCCCGAGGTGCTGGGCGGGGTGGGCGGCTTCGCGGGGCTGTTCGACGCGTCGGCGCTGGCGGCGTACCGGCATCCGCTGCTCGCAACCTCGACCGACGGCGTCGGCACCAAGATCGCCATCGCGCAGGCGCTCGACAAGCACGACACCATCGGGCAGGACCTCGTGGGCATGGTGGTCGACGACATCGTGGTGGTGGGCGCGAAGCCGCTGTTCATGACCGACTACATCGCCTGCGGACGGGTTGTTCCCGAGCGCATCGCGACGATCGTCGCGGGCATCGCCCGGGCCTGCGCCGAGACCGGCACGGCGCTCGTCGGCGGGGAGACCGCGGAGCACCCGGGACTCATGGGCGCGGACGACTACGACGTGGCGGGGGCCGCAGTCGGGGCCGTGGAGGCCGACGCCGTGCTCGGCGCCGAGCGGGTGCGCGAGGGCGACGTGGTGCTGGCGCTCGGCTCCTCCGGGCTCCATTCGAACGGATTCTCGCTGGTGCGTAAGATCCTCGCCGATGCCGGACTCGGCTACTCGTCCTACGCGGCCGACTTCGGCGGCGTGGTAGGCGAGGTGCTGCTCGAGCCCACCCGGCTCTACACCGGCCCGCTGGTGCGCGTGCTCGGCGAGCCCGCGTTGGCCGTCGCCATCCACTCCCTCTCGCACGTGACGGGCGGCGGCATCGCGGCGAACCTCGCGCGCGTGCTGCCGCGCGGCTCGTGGGTGGAGGTCGACCGCTCGACCTGGTCGCCCTCACCCGTGTTCCGGGTGCTGTCGGCGCTCGCGGGATCGACGCTGGAGAGCAGCGAGGCGACCTGGAACCTCGGGATCGGATTCTTCGCGGTCGTGGCCGCCGAGGCCGCGGGCGCCGTGGCCGCCGCGATCGAGGCGGAGGGCATCCCGGCCTGGCCGGTCGGCGTGGTCTCGATCGCCACGCGATCGTTCGAGGGCTTCGAGCAGGGCGCGAAGGGAGTCGACGGCGGCGCCGTGCGGCTCGTGGGGGAGTACGCGGCCCGCTGACCGGCCGCGGGGCGGGAGGACGCAAGGATGGCCGCACCACGCAACTCGCAAGAGGCGCTGGAACGCTGGGACCTGCTGATCGCCGAACTCGGTGATCCGGCGATCGAGCGTTCGCGCATGATGGGCCGGCCCATCCTCACCCGCGCCGGAACCATGTTCGCCTGCCTGAACGGCGACAGCGTCGGATTCAAGCTCGGCGCGGGCTCGGCTGAGCACGAGGGGGCGCTGAGGGTGCCGGGGGCCGAGCTCTTCGACCCCTCGGGCAAGGGGCGGCCCTTCAAGGATTGGGTGAGCATCCCGCTCGCCGAGGCCGACCAGTGGCTCCCCTTCGCGGAGTGCGCGCTGATGCACGTCGCGGCGGAGGCGCCGAAGCGGTAGAGCGGGGCTCAGGCGCGGAGACCCGCGAGCAGAAGGCGCACCATGCGCTCGGCGCGATCCGTGCCCGCGCGGCTGTGGCAGAGATCGGCCACCGCCCCGAGGAACTCCTCGGGGTCGACCGGCGCGATGCGCTCGCCGGCGGCGCGTGCCGCCTCCAGCAGGTTGCTGAACGCCGGCGCGAGGCGCGTCGAGAAGTAGCCGGCCAGCGGCTCGTAGGCCGGATCGCCGCTGTGCAGGGCCGCCGACAGGCCGCGCTTCGTTGCGACGAACTCGGTGTAGCGAAGCACCCAGAGGTCGAGTGCTTCGCCGGGCGGATGCGCGGCCGCGAGCTCGTCGGCGGCGTCGACGCAGGCATCCATCTCGCGCCGGAAGACGGCCGAGATGAGGTCGGAGCGCTGCGGGAAGTGCCGGTAGAGGGTGCCCACCCCGACGCCGGCGCGCTCGGCGATGCTCCGGATCGGGGCATCGACGCCCGATTCGGCGAACACCGCCTTCGCGGCCTCCACCAGCGCGTCGAGGTTCTGCCGGGCGTCGGCGCGCCGCGTGCGAGGGGCGCGGGTGTCGGGGGGCGTGCTCATGGGTCGATCCTTGAACCGGAACATTGTTCCGTGTATGGTGACAGATAGCGGAACGGTGTTCCGGTTAGCCGTCAGACTTTCCGGAATGGTGTTCCGGTTCATCTCATCCTAGACGATCTCCCGAAGGAGACACCATGCAGTACCGCACTCTCGGCCGCACCGGCATCAAGGTCACCCCGTTCGCCCTCGGCGCCATGATGCTCGGGCAGTTCGGCAACTCCGACCGCGCCGAGGCCGTCCGCATCATCCACCGCGCGCTCGACGGGGGCATCAACTTCATCGACACCGCCGATCGCTACGGCGACTCCGAGAACGTCGTCGGCGAGGCGCTGAAAGGCCGCCGCGACGATGTCGTGCTCGCCACCAAGTTCTGGGGGCCGGTCGACGACGACATCAACCACCGAGGAGCATCGCGCCGGTGGATCATGGCTGCGGTCGAACGCTCGCTGCGCAACCTGCAGACCGACTACATCGACCTCTACCAGCTGCACCGGCCCGACCCCGACACCGACATCGACGAGACCCTGTCGGCGCTGACCGACCTGGTGCGGCAGGGGAAGGTGCGCGCGATCGGGTCGTCGTCCATGCGGGGCTCGGAGATCGTCGAGGCGCAGTGGATGTCGGAGCAGCGTGGTTTCGAACGGTTCCGCACCGAGCAGCCGAACTACTCCATCCTCGACCGGGAGATCGAGCGGGAGATCCTGCCCGTGGCCGAGCGTTACGGCATGGGCACCCTGGTCTACAGCCCGCTCGCGGGCGGGACCCTCACGGGTCGGTACCGTGCCGGCGGCGAGAACGACGTGTTCCGGGCGAC
>BADC01000225.1 GCA_000333435.1 Corynebacterium-like bacterium B27
GCGTGCGNNTTTCGTCATGCTCGAGCATGCTCGGTCAGCTCATCCGCCACGTGAGGGCGGGCGAGCGCGCCGGAAACCTTCGCGCAGGTGCACGGTCGAGGGGTCGAGGCGCGCGATGTCGTCCCACTCCACGAGGAAGCTCCCGCGGTGCCGCCACCTCAGGAACTCCGCGATCGGCCACGGGCTCCGGGTGTCGTGCCGCTCGTAGCCGAGGAACGACGATCCGCTGTGCGGACTGACCACGAGCCCCGCCAGCCGCGCCTCGGCGAGCAGCACCGACGGCGCTCCGTCGACCACGAAGCGCGCGTCGATCACCTGACCGAGCTTCTCGCCATCCGGACCCAGCACGGTGTTGCGCATCAGGTCACTCAGGATCATGACGACCTCCCGGGATGTGGGCGATGATGTGGTCGCGCACCCAGCGCTCCACCCAGGTGACGTCGAGCTCGCCGCCGCGGATGCCGAGGCGTACCACGATGCCGACGTCGGCGACGTGTCGCCACGCGATGCGATGCAGGCGCGACGCGGGCGGGCGGCCGCCGAAGATCCGGGTGCCGAGCACCGGCCCGCTGAGCAGCGCCGTGATGACGGGAGCCGGCGTTCCGGGCGGAATGGGTTCACCCCAGGGCACGTCGCTCAGCTCGAGGTCGTCGACCACCGTGACCGGCACCTCGTCGACGTCGAGCACCTGGCGGTCGAGCAGGTTCAACTCGGCGTCGAGCACCTGCCCGTGGTACTCCGGTGCCGGATCGAGCTCGGTCATGCGCCCGCTCCCGTCACGATCATGAGGGGGATCGCCGCGACGGCGGCCACGACGATGATGACGAGGTAGATCATCCCGAACGCGTTCGTGAGTCTGCCGTTGACGTCACGCCCCATGTACTGCTTGTCGTTCGCCACGATGAGGATGGGGATGTAGGTCAGCGGTAACGCCACCGCTGAGAACACCACCGAATACTCGGTGACGAGGATCGGGTCGACCCCTGTCGCCAGGATGCCGAGCCCGATGAGCAGGCACACGATCATGGCGATGTGGAAGCGCGCGGCCTGCGCGGGCCGGCGGAACTTGCCCCACGACCAGCCGAAGAACTGGGCCAGGGTGTACCCGCTGGAGAGTGTGGTCTCGAGCGCAGCGCCGAAGGTGGCGGCCACCACGCCCACGAGCACGAACGCGAGCGCGAGCTTGCCTCCCGCCTCGACGACCGGCTGCACGACCTGGGAGAGCGTCGTCACCTCGATACCCCGTGGCATCAGCACGATCGCGGCGCAGGCGGCGATGGAGATCGAGAGGATGCCGCCGAGTGGAAAACCGATCACGACGTTCAGCCGGGATTGCGAGATGTCCTTGCGCGTCCACTTCTCCTCCACCGCCCCGGAGGAGAAGAAGAACACCTCGTACGGGGTCATCGCCGCACCGAACAGCGCCACCGCGTAATACCAGTAGGCTCCGCCGGTCTCGCCCGCCGGCACCGAGGGCGCCATCGCCTGACCGGCTAGCTCGGCCCAGTCGGGGTGCAGCAGGAAGACGGCGACGGCGAACACGATGAGCGTGAGACCGAGGAGACCTGTGACGTTCTCCATCACGCTGAATTTCACCCGCCAGATGACGAGCCACACCGCGAACGCGGCCACCGGCACCCAGAGCGTGGGCTCAACGCTCGAGGCCAGCTGAAGGGCGAGTGCCACGCCGCCCACCTCGGCGGTGAGGGTGAGCAGGTTGATCAGGAACGAGGCGGCGAGGTTCGCGAGCCCGGCACGCGGCCCGAGGCGCTCGCGGATGATCTCGAACGTCGCCCGCCCGCTCACCGCCGCCACCCGGCCGGACATCTGGGCGAACAGGCAGATGCCGATCACTCCCACGACCACCACCCAGACGAGCGAGAGCCCGAACCGCGAGCCGACGACCGCGTTGGTGACGAGATCACCGATGTCGACGAAGCCGCCGATGGCGGTGAGAATGCCGAGGGCGACCCCGAGCAGCCGCTTCATTGCCGCTCCTCCAACTCGTCGCCGAGCTCGGAAGCGGCGTCGGCGGCGGCTTCGAGGCGGTGCAGCAGGGCGCCGGCGTCGCTCGTCACGCCAGGATCGCTGACCTGCTCGCGTGCGGCCACGATGCTGTCGCTGCACTCGCGGATGGTCGCGGCCGCGGTCTGCCGCACCTCGCGTTCGTCGGCGGTCGACACCTCCAGCTCGGCGACGGATGTCGCGGCGGTCTGCACCTCGTCGAGCATGTCGTCGAGGGTGACCCCGGTCGCGGCATCCGTCGTCCGCTCGCCGAGGTGCTGCTCGAACGCGAGCGCGGCCGACTGGGCGGCTGAGGCGGCGTCGCTGACCGATCTCGCCGCGTCGCCCGTGGCGCCGCCCGACATGGTGGCACAGCCGGAGAGAACGCTGCCGGTGAGCGCAGCCAGGACGGCGGCTGCGACCATCCGCTGTGCTGCCGGGGGCCGACGGTACTTCATGCCGGTCAACCTACTCGCGAGGAGCTCGCGCGGCACGCCTCAGCGCATCACCCGCAGTGCATCAGCACCGGACTGATCAGTACCAGACCTTCACCTTGCCGACGGTCGCGTAGACCGCGCTCAGCAGCGCGGTGAACGGCACGAATGCGCGCAGGAAGTACACCACGACGGTGACCTCGTTGAGGTCGGCCCAGAGGAAGAGCAGAATTGCCACCGCACCCGCGATCAGGGTGTTGCGGAAGGGCTTCGACCAGGTGATGTTCAGTGCGGCGAAGCCGACCGAGGCGAGCACGATGCCGGTGTCGACCACGAAGGCGCCCCAGCGCGCGTCGGTGAAGTGCGGTGCGATGATCCACAACGCGATCGCGACAAGCCAGAAGAGCACGAAGACGCCGCCCTTGGCCGGCTTGGGCAGTTCGCGGCGCGGGGCCTCCGGCAATACAACAGTCGTCACGTCGAGCGCTCCTTCGTCGAGATGTCTTCACCCAGAACTCTAGCGGGACTGCGGCCGAGGGCGCGCCCGGCCACGGAGAGAGGACCTAACTGCTCGCCGCCGACGACGCGTTCGACCGGGCGCGCCCTTGGCAATCTAGGCAGAGTCGCGACCGTGATCCGGTTGCGGACCGCGAAAACATCCGACGAATTTTCCGGGTTGCGCGCATCACGCACACGCCGCATCCGAACGACTTCGCACAAGAGCGCTGGCAGACGGCGAAGAACGGCGAGATCCTCGAGGCGGCCGGTGCGCGGAAGGTGGTGCCGGTGAACATGGAGCGCATCACGGGCAACACCTCGCACGAGCTCGGCACCACCCGCATGGGCGACGACCCGGCGACCTCGGTCGTCGACCGCTGGTGCCGCACGCACGACGTGCCGAACCTCTACGTCTTCGACGCGAGCTTCTTCCCCACCGCGACGGGTATCAACCCGGCGCTGACCATCATGGCGAACGCCTGGCGCTGCGCCGACCGCATCCTGCAGGTCGACCGCCACGGGTGGACCACCGACTGAGCACGCCCGAGGCAGAGAGGACACCGACATGGGTCAGGCAGAATGGAGCACCGTCCCGATCTCGACCAGAGACGGCGACGGACCGCTGTTCTTCACCGAGGAGGAGTGGAACACGGTCGAGGCGGCGACGGCACGCATCATCCCCACCGATCATCACCCGGGAGCGCGTGAGGCGAAGGTGGTGCGGTTCATCGACCGGATGCTCGCCGGCACGCAATTCGTCTTCCCCGCCGCCGACGGCGTCGGCTGGCTGCGCATGGAGGGGCGCGAAGAAGAGGCGTGGCGCGAGCGCATCGAGCTGCGTCAGACGCTTTACCGCGACGGCATCGTCGAACTCGACCGCATCGCGAGCGAGCGGTTCGGCGCCCGATTCGTCGACCTCGACGACGAGCAGCAGGATGTCGCGCTGGAGGAGTTGTCGGGCCAGCCGAAGCCCGAGCGGTTCACCTTCGACTCGGCGGAGGAGGGAGCGGGCGGTGCGCCGGCCGGCAACCAGCCGGTGAATGAGGACTTCCTCACCTTCTTCCCGCTGCTCGTGCTGAACACCCGGCAGGGCTTCTATGCCGACCCGGTGTACGGCGGCAACGAGAACCGGGTGGGCTGGGCGGTGATCGGTTTCGACGGGCCGCCTACCCTCGCCTCGACGATGGACGGGAGCTACACGACGCGCAAGTACATGATCCCCGATGCCGAGTGGCCGTACGAGCGGCACCCGGAGGTGCTGCGCTACCGGCGGCCCTGAGGGCCGGCCGGGCGTCGGCCTCGCGTCGGACGGGCATCGGCCTCGCGTCGGACGGCGCCCGACCAGGCGGCATAATGAGGGGATGCCTCAGCGAACGTCCCCGGTCAGCGCTCCGGTGGCGCAGCGATGAGCCGCACGGCCTCGAAATCGCGAGGTGCCCGCATGGTCGACGTCGCCCGGCTCGCCGGCGTGTCGCAGCAGACCGTCTCCCGGGTGGTGAACGGCGCCTCCAACGTGGCGCCCGACATCCGGGAGCGCGTGCAGCTGGCCATCGAGCAGCTGAGCTATCGGCGCAACACCGCCGCTGCCGCGTTGGCGAGCAACCGCACCATGAACCTCGGGGTGGTCAGCTACGCGCTGTCGGTGCACGGCCCGTCGGTGGCCCTCTTCGGCATCTCGGAGGAGGCACGCACCAACGGGTACTCGACGCGACTCATCACGATCGGGTCGCTCGACCACTCCAGCATCCGCGCCGCCCTGCGGGAGCTGACCTCCGACGAGGTGGACGGCGTCATCGTGCTCGCGCCGCTGCGGGCGGCCATCGAGGTGCTGCGCGGCATCGAGACGGATGTGCCGGTCATCACCTTCGAACAGGGCTCGCCGGAGTCGACGCGGAGCGTCTCGATCGACGAGGTCGACGGCGCGCGGCGCGTGGTGCGGCACCTGCTCGATCTCGGGCACGAGACGGTCTGGCACGTGCAGGGCCCCGAGGGCTGGATGGCGAGTGACGCCCGCACGCGGGGCTGGATGCTCGAACTGTCCGCCGCGGGCCGGATGGCGCCGCCCGTGGTCACCACGGCCGACTGGAGCGCCGAGTCGGGCTACCGCGCCGGTCTGCAGCTCGCCGAGAAGTCCGGCGTCACCGCAGTGTTCGCGGCGAACGACCCCTTCGCGCTCGGCGTGATGAAGGCCTTCAACGAGCACGGGATCGCGGTGCCCGAGCAGGTGAGCGTGGTCGGCTTCGACGACGTGGCCGAGGCCCGCTACTTTCAGCCAGCGCTCACCACGGTGGTGCTCGACTTCGAGGAGATCGGGCGGGCGGCCGTGGCGAGCATCCTGTCGCTCATGCGCGGGCAGGAACCCGCGGTCATCCCGCTGATCGAGCCGACCCTTGTGGTGCGCGACAGCACGGCACCGCCGCCCGCGCGGGGCTGACCCGCTGCTCGTCCCGTCCCTCCGGCCCGTCCGCCGCCGGACTTCTCCAAGCGTGCAGCCCGCCGCCCCCGCAGGTGCCGGGGCTTCGCACGACGGTTGGAGAAGTCCGCGCCGTCAGCCGGCCGGCTGGGCCGGCGCGGTCGAGGTGGGACCCGGAATCGGGTCGACCGGCGGGGCCGGGTCGACGGGCGCCGGCGGGGCCGGCGGGGCCTGGGTGGGGGCCGGAGCGCTCGGCGTCGGGGTCGGCGTGGGCGTCGACGTCGAGTCGGAGTCGCCGGAGTCCGAGTCACCGTCGTCGAAGCGCGACGACGATCCGTTCACCAGCGCCCGGTCGGGGTCGGGGAACTCGCCGCCGCCGAGCACGTCGTCGTTCGCGGTCATCACCGAGCGCCAGATGCGGTGCCGCACCGTCGAACCCGCGTAGCCGTTCGGGTCGACCTCCGTCATCGAGACGTTGCCGTTCACGTTGCCCACCCAGACCGCGGTGGCGGCGGCAGTCGAGGCCCCCACCATCCAGGTGTCCTTCTCGTTGTCGGTGGTGCCCGTCTTGCCGATGTGCGTGATGCCGTCGTCGGGGTCGGATGCGGTCGCGGTGCCGCTCTCGATCGGCCCCAGCATCGCGTAGGCGAGCGTCGCCGCGATGTTCGGGTCGAGCGCCTGTGTACAGTTCGCCTGCGGCGGCGTGATCTCGGTGCCGTCGCCGTCGACGATCTTGTCGATCGCCACCGGAGCACAGAACAGGCCGTTCGCCGCGATGGCGGCGTAGGAGGCGGCCATCGTCACCGGCGCGATCTCGTTCGTGCCGAGCACCGACGAGGGCTGCGTGTCGAGCTCGGCGCCGTCGGCACGGTGCACGCCGAGCGACGCTGCCGTGTCTTTGATGGCGCAGAGGTCCATCTGCTGCGCCATCGCCACGAACGCGTTGTTCACCGAGTTGGTGAGGGCGCTCTGCACCGACATGGTGCCGGGCCGGGCGCTGCCGTCGTTCGCCGGCTCCCACGGGCCGCCTAGGGCCTGGCAGGAGTTCGGGAAGGTCGACATGTCCCACTCCCGCTCGTTGCCGCTCACCCGGTCGGCGAGGGTGTGCCCCTCTTTCAGCCACTGCGCCAGTGCGAAGACTTTGTAGGTCGACCCGACCTGGAAGCCCGACGATCCGCCGTAGTCGATGTCGGTGTTGTAGTTCACGGCGGTCGCGCCGGGCGCCGCGGTGTCAGGGTCGTCGTCGAAGGTGGTGTTCTGCGCCATGGCGAGGATGCGACCGGTGCCCGGCTGCACGGTCACGATCGTGGAGCCGAGGTCGGCCCCGTCGTAGGCAGGCGGGATGTACTCCTGCATCGTCTCGTTCGCGTTCGCCTGCAGGTCGGTGTTGAGGGTGGTGTAGATCTTGTACCCGCCCTTCTTGAAGTTCGACCAGCGCTGGTCGGCGGTGTCGCCGAAGCTGGGGTCGTTCTTCACGATCCAGGTGACGTAGTCGCAGAAGTAGGCCGCGCCGTTCGCCGCCGCCTGGCATCCGGTGGTCGGCTGCGTGATGTTCGGGGTGACCGGCGTCGCCACCGCTTCGTCGTACTGCTGCTGCGTGATGGACTTCTGCTTGAGCATGGAGGCCAGCACGTCCTTGTCGCGGCGGGCCTGGTTGTCGGGGATGTTCTCGGGCTCGTCGATGCGCAGCCCGTTCGGTTCGTTGACCGTGGCTGCGAGCGTCGCGGCCTGCGCGATCGTGAGGTCGCGCGCGCTCACCCCGAAGTAGTACTCGGCCGCCGCTTCGATGCCGTACACCGAGCCGCCGAAGTTCGCGATGTTGAGGTACCCCATCAGGATCTCGTCCTTGGAGTACTGCTTCTCGAGCGCGATCGCGAGCCGCATCTCCTGCAGCTTGCGGTCGAGCGACTCGGTGGTCGCGGCCTCGTAGGCGGCCTCCCGCTTCGCCGGGTCGTCGATCATCTCCGCCTGCTGCACGAGGATGTTGCGAACGTACTGCATGGTGATGGTGGATGCGCCGCTCTCCACTCCGCCCGAGGTGACGTTGCCCACCGCGGCGCGCAGGGTCGAGGCGAGGTCGACGCCGTGGTGGTCGTAGAAGCGCGGGTCCTCGGTGGAGACCACCGCATCCTTGACGTACTGCGACACGTCGTCCCAGCCGACCTCTTTGCGGTTCTGGTCGAACACCGTGGCCAGCAGGGTGTTGGAACCGTCGGCGTTGGTGGAGTAGATCTCGGACTTCTGGGCGAGCTCGCCGGGGCGGATGTAGTCGGGCAGGCTGTCGAGCACGTCGACCGATCGTGAGGCGTACACGCCGGTGACGGCCATGGCGGGTACGGCCATGACGGTGACGAGCACCGCCGCCACCACGCTGAGCAGGGCGATCATTCCGACCGGGCGTTTCGTGCCGTCGACCACGCGCTGGAAGCGCTCGGTGACGCGGGTGAGACGTTCGGGCATATGCCTGAGATTACGACGTTCGCATCGGAAGCGCCTGTATGAGACTGAGCATCCCATGCGCACCGCCTCGGTTGCGTGCCACGGAAGCGAAGAGTAAGACCGAGTGCATGACCACCACGAGTGAACTCCTCGAAGACGCCTTCACGCGCATCCGGGACACCGTGCGGCGAGCCGTGCGGGGGCTGAGCGATGACGACCTGGCGGCGCGGCCGGGACCGGAAGCGAACTCGATCGCGTGGCTGGTGTGGCACCTCACCCGGGTGCAGGACGACCATGTCGCCGAGGTCGCGGGCACCGAGCAGGTCTGGACGAGCGACGGGTGGTTCGACCGCTTCGGGCTGCCGTTCGATGCGGATGCGACGGGGTACGCACAGTCGCCGGCGGAGGTCGGGCAGGTGGCCGGCATCTCGGCCGAGCAGCTCGTCGGGTACCACGAGGCGGTGTACGCCGCGACGGTCGCCTACCTGCGCACGCTCGACGACACCGATCTCGACCGAGTGGTCGACACGAACTGGAACCCGCCCGTCACCCTCGCGGTGCGCCTGGTCAGCGTGATCTCCGACGACCTGCAGCACGCCGGCCAAGCCTCCTACGTGCGAGGCCTCCTCGGGCTCTGACGCACGCTCGGCGCACCGGGCTGCGGGCTGAGGCTACGCGCGCGCGGCCTTCGCGAGCAGCACGTCGCGCTCGCGGGCGTTGGCGGTGAGCTGCGCCGCGGCGAGCAGCTCTGCGCGGGCCTCGTCGCTCCGGCCGAGGCGCGCGAGCAGCTCGCCGCGCACGCTCGGCACCAGGTGCGAACCCCGCAGCGCTCCGGATGCGCTCAGCTCGTCGACGATGCGCAGCCCGGATGCTGGCCCCACCGCCATCGACACCGCCACCGCCCGGTTGAGCTCCACCACCGGGTTCGGCGCGATCCGCCCGAGTGCCTCGTAGAGCACGACGATGCGTTCCCAATCGGTCTCCTCGACCGAGGGCGCCACCGCATGACACTCGGCGATCGCCGCCTGCAGCGCGAACGGACCGCGCCCGCGGCCGAGCTCGTCCGCCCGCGCCAGGGCGGCGACGCCGCGCCCGATCTGGGCGCGATCCCAGCGGGCGCGGTCCTGGTCGGCGAGCAGCACCGGGCTGCCGTCGGATGCCGTGCGAGCGCCGAACCGCGAGGCCTGCAACTCCATCAGCGCCACCAGCGCCTGGGCCTCGGCTTCGCGCGGCAGGAGACCCGCGACCACCCGTCCCAGGCGCAGCGCTTCCTGCGCGAGCTCCGGGCGCATCCATCGGTCGCCGGATGTCGCGGCGTACCCCTCGGTGAAGATGAGGTACACCACCCCCAACACCGACCCCAGCCGCGCCGCCCACTCGCTCGGGTCGGGTGTCTCGAACGGAGCCTTGGCGGCGGCCAGCGTCTTCTTGGCCCGCACGATCCGCTGCTGCACGGTGGCGACCGGAACGAGGAACAACCGCGCGATCTCCTCGGTGCTGAGCCCGCCCACCACTCGCAGGGTCAATGCGATCTGCGCCTCGCGGCTCAGCACGGGGTGGCAGGCGGTGAAGACGAGCCGCAGCACGTCGTCGTCGAGGAGGTCGGGGCTGCGGGCATCCGTCGCCGCCGCCTCCGTCAGGTCATGGGCGAGCGCCCGGTAGCGGTCGTCGAGGCGTTCGCGCCGTCGCCAGCCGTCGATGGCTTTGCGCTTGGCGACTGCCGTGAGCCAGGCGCCCGGGTTCTGCGGCACACCGTCGCGGGCCCACTGCACGAGCGCGTCGGCGACGGCCTCCTGGGTGAGGTCTTCGGCCCAGGAGAAGTCTCCGGTCGACTTCGTGAGGGTGGCGACGATGCGCGCGCTCTCGATGCGCCAGACCGCGTCGACGGTGCGGCGGATGCGGTCGGCGCCGGCGTGGGCGTCGGAGCCTGCGTCAGCCGATGGCGCCCTCACCCCGCCACTCCTTCTCCTTCTTGATGTACTCGTTGTCGGCGAAGTCCTCGAAGTCGCTCTGGTCGGTGATGCGCCGCACCTCGAGCTTCGAGCCGGGGCCGAGCGGTGCCCGACTTGCCCACTCCGCAGCCTCCTCGCGCGACGAGACCTCGAGAATCCAGAAGCCGTTGAACAGCTCGTGCACCTCGCCGTAGGGGCCGTCGGTGACGACGGGAGGCTGGGAGTTGAAGTCGACCACGAAGCCCTCTTTCGCATCCGTCAGCCCGTCGCCGCCGATCAGCACACCGGCCTTGATCATCGACTCGTTGTAGGCGCCCATCGCGTTGATGATCTCTTCGAAGTCCATCGACGCGCTGGCCTCGACGGCTTCGGCGGTGGTGCGCATGATGAGCATGTACTTCATGTTGTCTCTCCTCGGTTCGACGGGACCCTCGATGGCCCCTTCTGCTTGTGCGTCGAACGGGAGCGCCGTGGATCGACATCGCCCCCGAAGATTTTCAGAATTCGAAGCGGGCGGCGCGCTCCTCGTCGAGGGCATGGCGGATGCGCGCTCTCATGTCGTCCGACATCGGCGGCAGTTCGTGGGGTGCGAACCAGCGCGCAGCGGTGTTCTCACCGTCGGCCGGGTGGGGCTCGCCCGACTCGTAGCGCAGGTGGAAGGTGAGGTCGAGGTACTGCGACTGGTCGCCGTTGGGGTACGTGACCATGGGGATGGTGTGCACCCAGGCGAGGTGCACCGGATGCGCCACTACGTCGGCCTCTTCGAGCACCTCGCGGGCTGCGGCCACCGCGGGCTCCTCGCCGGGGTCGACGATGCCGGTGACGGGCGTCCATGCCCCGGTGTCGCTGCGGCGCACGAGCAGCAGGTCTTCGCCGCGGGTCACGACGGCGGTGATGCCGGTCAGCCACAGAGGCGCGTGCCCGATCTTCTCCCGCAACTCCAGCACGAACTCAGGCGTAGGCATGCCCCGAGCCTATCCGCCCCGCTCGTGAACCCGCGGGTGTCTCGGGGTCGTCGTCGGCCGCTCCCGTGGTGCGTTTGCGCCGCGGACGGCCTCTGCGGGTGGTGCGGTGGCGCCCCACCGCCTCCGTGAGCGCAGCTTGCACCCGCCAGCTCCGCGAGCGCCGTCCGCGCCCGCCTCTTTCACGAGGCGCGCACGCGCGCCTCGTCACCTGCGCTGCGCGGGCACTGCACCCGCGGCCCGACCCCTTCGCGGGCATCGCACCTCCGCCCCCTCCTTCGTGGGCATCGAACCCGCGCCTGGCAGCTTAGACGCGGCCGAGTGCTGGCACGCGGGGTTTTGGTTGCGCAGGCGCGCTAGGTCGCCCGGGGAGTGTCAGAAGGGTGGCGTGTCGGGGAGTGGGGGGCGGTGTCGGGTTGGGGTGTTGGGTGGTGCGGTGGTGTGTTTGCGGCCGTGGGGGCTGGTCCAGTTGAGGTGTCGGGGTTGGTTGGGGTGGGTTTTGACGGTCCATCCGGTTTCGTGTTTGAGGTGGTGGTGGCGGGAGCAGAGGTAGGCGAGGTTCTCGGCGGTGGTTTCGCCGCCGTGGGCCCAGTCGTGGGTGTGGTCGAGTTCGCATCTGTTGGCGCGGCGGTTGCAGTTCGGGAATCGGCAGGTTTCGTCGATGGTGGCGAGGACGAGCCGTAGTTCGGGTGGGGCGCTGTATCGGTCGCGGGCTGGCGGGTGGAGGTTGTCGGCGGCCGCGCGGCCCCAGTGCCGGGTGATCATGGTCGGTTGTCCGGTGACCGGGTGAGTGAGGGTGCGGAGGAATGTCGGAGCGGTTGCTGCGATCTGCCGGGTGGTGTCGGGGTCGATGGGGCCGTAGCCGTGTAGTTGGCCTGGTTCCTCTGACACGCCCGCGATGGTGGCTGCTGGAGCGGTGATGATGACGGATGCCGTGATCGACGTGGGTTTGGCGGGGTTGTCGGGGGTGAGCATCATGCGGGTGAGGGCGTCGGCGCGGCGTTGCTGGTGGGTGCGTGGGTCATCTGGTGAGCGTTCGGCGCGGGCGATCTTGTCGAGGAGGTCATCGATGGCGATCGCTTCGACCACGGGGAGGTTGGCGGTGAGCGTGGCCATGCCGTCGCATTCCGGTGCCATGAACACGCCCCGCAGTTCGCGGGCCTGCTCGGTGCGGAGGGTGATGGACTCGGGGTGGGCGGTTTCGCGGAGGCGGCGGGCTTTGTCGTCGAAGCGGTACGCCGTCTCGGTGCGAGCGATCGCGAGCAGTTGGGCCTCGAACGCCGGCCGCGCCTCGGCGGGCACCGTGTCCGCGTGGCCGATCAGGTGGCGGGCGTGCTGCATCGTCACCTGACCCTCGGTGAGCGCGGTGAGCGTGGCCGGGTAGTGGTGAACGAGGGACTCGGCGTCGTTCATCATCCGCGCCACGGTGCGTTCGGATTGGCGGGTCGCGGTCGCGATCTCGGTGGCGACGAGTTGCCGGTGCCTCGCCCGCGCCTCCGCCGTGGTCACCGCGCCCAGACGCCCGCCGGCTTCGGGGTCGAGTGCGGCCCGGTCGGCAGCTGCTCGGTCGTCGGCGAGGCGGGCGGCTTCAGCGAGACCCCGGACCATGTCGGCATCCAGACTTGCCTGATGGCGGCGGATGGCGAGGACGTGGTCGATGACGGCGTCCAGACGGGTGTCGAGTGTCTCGACTGTCGTGACGTGGTCTCCGAACCGAACCTTCATGAGAATAATTCAATCAGGAGCCACCGACATTGAGGCGGCCGAGATGCCACGCGCTTCGCGCGTGCCGGAGGTGGGATTCCGGTCGCGTCGAACAGGTGGTGCGGTCCGGGTCGTGTCCCGCGCATCCGTCACTGTGACGAGACCTACGGAGGATGGCTGGGTCTGGAGCGACTATTTGTGTGTCTGGCTCGCATCCCATCTTCGGCAAGCGAGCGCAGCTCGCGCGGCAGCCCCGGCTACGAGAGCTGGTTGCGCTCCACCCAGGCGAGGTACTCGGGAGAGACGGTGCCCGTCACGTACTCGCCGGTGAAGCAGCTCATCTCCAGCTCGGTCACGTCGGAGCCCTGCGTGATCGCCGCCTGCATGTCGGCGACCTCCTGGTAGATGAGGTGGTCGGCGCCGATGGCCGCCGCGATCTCGGGGATCTTGCGGTCGTGCGCCACCAGCTCATGCCGCGACGGCATGTTGATGCCGTACACGTGCGGAAACCGGACGGGCGGCGCGGCCGACGCGAAGGTGACCTTGTTCGCCCCGGCGGCCCGCGCCATGTCGACGATCTCCTTCGAGGTCGTGCCGCGCACGATCGAGTCGTCGACGATGAGGATGTTCTTGCCCTTGAACTCGGTCGACATCGCGTTGAGCTTCTGCCGCACCGACTTCTTGCGGGCCGCCTGGCCGGGCATGATGAAGGTGCGCCCCACGTAGCGGTTCTTGTAGAACCCCTCGCGGTACTCGACCCCGAGCTTCTGCGCGACCTGCATCGCGGCCGGCCGTGACGAATCCGGAATCGGCATCACCACGTCGATGTCGCCCATCGGCGTGTAGCGCGCCACCGTGTCGGCCAGGTAGTTGCCGAGCCGCAGCCGCGCTTCGTAGACCGAGATGCCCGAGAGCACCGAGTCGGGCCGGGCCAGGTAGACGTACTCGAACGAGCACGGCACGAGCCGGTGCGCCGGCGCGCACTGCTTCGCGATGAGCTCGCCGTCGAGCGTGATGAACACGGCCTCGCCCGGCGCGACGTCACGCACCACGTCGTAGCCGAGGCTCTCCATGACGAGCGACTCGGATGCGACGACGTACTCCATCTGCCCGTTCTCGAGCAGCCGCTGGCCGATGGTGAGCGGCCGGATGCCGAACGGGTCGCGGAACGCGAGCAAGCCGTGCCCGGCGATCATCGCGATCGCCGCATACGACCCCTCCACGCGTTCGTGCACCGCCGAGACGGCAGTGAAGATCTGCTCCGGGTCGAGCGAGAGACCCGTGATCTGCGACTGCAGCTCGTTGGCGAAGACGTTCAGCAGCACCTCGGTGTCGGAGTTCGTGTTGAGGTGCCGGCGGTCGATGTTGTAGAGCTCGTTCGTCAGCTCGCGCGTGTTCGTGAGGTTGCCGTTGTGCACGAGGATGATGCCGTACGGCGCGTTCACGTAGAACGGCTGCGCCTCCTGCTCCTGCGACGCCGAGCCCTGGGTGGCGTAGCGCACGTGCCCGAGCCCCATCGTGCCGAGCAGCGAGCGCATGTCACGGGTGCGGAACGCCTCGCGCACCTGCCCCTTCGCCTTCACGATGTGGAAGACGCTGCCCTCGGCGGTCGCGATGCCGGTCGAGTCCTGGCCGCGGTGCTGCAGCAGCAGAAGCGAGTCGTAGACGAGTTGGTTGACCGGGTCTGAGGAGACGATGCCCACGATGCCGCACATTGCATCGATTCTACCGTGCCCAAGCGCTTCCCAAGCCGGTCGCCAAGCGGCGCCAAGAACCCGCCAACCACCTCCCGGAATCGTGGTCTCGGCCGCCATCGCGGCGCATCCGTCTCAGCAAGGAGTCTTTCCCATGTCCACCCGGTCAGCGGCCGCCGCCGCTTCCCTTCTGGCCCTCGGCAGCGCGCTCGCGCTCACGGGCTGCTCGTTCTCCCTCCCGGGCACGCCGCCCGCCGACGCCTCGGGCGCCGTCGACTTCGAGGGGGTGCAGTCGGCCACCGTGCAGATCGAGTCGGTCGGCACCTTCGTCTCGCCCGAGGAGGGCGGCTACGAGGCCGCCGGCCGCGGCTCGGGCTTCGTCATCTCGCCCGACGGACTCGTCGTGACCAACAACCACGTGGTGGCGGGCGCCGGCACCCTCAAGGTGTGGCTCGGCGGCGACACTGCGAAGACCCTCAACGCGAAGGTGCTCGGGTCGTCGGAGTGCATGGACCTCGCGGTCATCCAGCTACAGCAGGGCGAGTACCCCTACTTCGACTGGCGCGAGGGCGAGATCGAGACGGCGACGGATGTCTACGCCGCCGGCTTCCCGCTCGGCGACCCCACCTTCACCGAGACGAAGGGCATCGTGTCGAAGTCCTCCACCACCGGGGAGACCCCGTGGGCGTCGATCGACAGCGTCATCGAGCACGACGCGCGCATCCGCCCCGGCAACTCGGGCGGCCCGCTCGTCGACTCCGCCGGGCGTGTGCTCGGCGTGAACTACGCCGGCAACGATCTCTACGACACCAACCTCGCCATCCACCGCGACCAGGTGCTGGCGGTGCTCGACGACCTCGAGCAGGGCGTCGACCACGACAGCATCGGCGTCAACGCCGAGGCGCTCACCGACGACGAGGGCAACGGGCTCGGTGTCTGGGCGTCGTCGGTGGTGGCCGGTTCCCCGGCCGATGCGGCGGGCATCCAGCCCGGTGACCTCATCACGCGGATGGCCGGGGTGACGCTGGCGACCGACGGCACCATGTCGGACTACTGCGACGTACTCCGCACCCAGGGCAGCGACGCCACCATCGACGTCGAGGTGTTCCGGCCCAGCGAGGGTGTGTATTACGACGGCCAGGTCAACGGCACGCCGCTCGAGGCCGTGCAGCAGATCGCCCAGGGCGGCTCGACCGCCGACGGCGACTACACCACCATCACCGACGACAACGACATCATCCAGGTGGAGGTGCCGAGCTCCTGGTCGGATGTCGACGGCGCGCCGTTCACCGACGGTTCGGGCGCGCAGTGGGCCGCCATCGTGGCGAGCCCCGACGTCAACGCGTTCAACACCGGCTGGAGCACCCCGGGCGTCGTGATCGCCGCGTCGCAGGATGCCGTGGCCACCTCGACCGTCGAGGGTCTGATGCAGCCCTCGATCGACTTCCTCAACTCGCAGGGCTGCACGGCCGAGGGCGTCGAGGACTACGCCGACGGCTACCACACCGGCCGGTACGAGATCTTCGACGGTTGCGGCGGTGTCGGCGCGAAGTACGTGACCCTCGCGGCCCTGGCCGACGACGGTTCGTACGTCATCACCGTCAACGTGCAGGCCAACACCGACGCCGATCTCGCCGCCATCGACCGCATCGTCGGCAGCTTCATCGCGGCCTTCTGAGCCGTACCGCCCCCATCCATCACCCCCGACACATCCACTCTCAAGGAGAAAAGCAATGACCATCCCCGTTCTCACCGAAGGCACCTTCGACGAGCTCGCCGCGAGCCTCACCGGCCCGATGCACCTGCCCGGAACCCCCGACCACGCCCGTCTCGCCACCCCGTGGAACGTGTCGATTCCTGCTCGCGCCGCCGCCGTGGCCGAGGTGGCGCACGCCGCCGACGTGGTGGCCGCGGTCCGCTTCGCCAACCGGGCCGGCATCGCCGTCGCGGTGCGGGCCACCGGGCACGGCGCATCCGGCGACCTCGACGGCCAGCTCCTCGTGCACACCGGCCGGCTCGATGAGCTCACCGTGCACGCGGAGGGCTGGGCCCGCATCGGCGCCGGCGTGAAGTGGGACCGCGTGCTCGACGCCGCGGCGCCCTTCGGTCTCGCGCCGCTCGTGGGCTCCGCGCCCGACGTCGGGGCGGTGGGCTACCTCACCGGTGGGGGTCTCGGCCCGGTCGCCCGCAGCTACGGCCTGGCGTCGGACACCGTGCGCGCCTTCGAGGTGGTGACGGGCGACGGCGAGCTGCGCCGCGCCAGTGCCGACGAGAATCCGTCGCTCTACTGGGGGCTGCGCGGTGGCAAGGGCAGCCTCGGCATCGTGACGGCCGTGGAGATCGACCTGGTGCGCCAGCCCACGATCTACGGCGGTGCCCTGTTCTTCGCGGCCGAGGACACGGAGCGCGTGGTGCGCGCCTGGGCCGAGTGGTGCCCGGGCCTCGACCGCCGAGCCACCACCTCCCTCGCCATCAACCGGCTGCCCGAGCTGCCGACCATCCCCGCGCCGATCGCCGGCAAGCAGACCGTCTCGGTGCGCTTCGCGTGGACGGGCGACCCGGCCGAGGTCGAGCAGGCCGTCGCCGGCATCGCGGGCGTGGCCACCCCGATCTTCGGCGGGGTCGGCGTCATGCCGTATGCCGCGATCGGCATGATCCACTCCGACCCGGTCGACCCCATGCCGAGCCACGAGGAGTTCAGTCTGCTGCGGGCGCTTCCCGGCGAGGCGGTCGATGCCCTTCTCGCGGTGGCGGGGGCGGATGCGCCGAGCCGGCAGATCATCACGGAGCTGCGTCTGCTGGGCGGCGCGCTGGCCGAGCCGGCCGTGCACGAGAGCGCCGTCGGGCCGATCGACGCCGCCTACACGCTGCTCACGGTCGGGATCGCCGCGGGACCGGAGGTGGCCGAGTCGATCGCGGACGGGCAGGCCGTCCACGCCGCGCTCAACCCGTGGGCGACGGGGCGGCAGCTGCCGAACTTCGCTCCGGCCGACGATGCCGCGCACCTCCGCCGCGTCTACGGCGAGTCGACCCTGACCCGGCTCGCGACGCTCATCGCGGCGTTCGATCCGCGCGGCGTGATCGCCGCGGGTCGCCCGGTGCTCGCGGCGGCGGAGTAGCGCTCGCGCCGCCGCGCCGCGGGCACCACTGCCCCATTCCCGCACGACGGGGGTGGGGCAGTGCTCCGCGGGGGTGGTTATGCGCGGGCCAGGGCGCCGGCCGCGGCGCGACGCGCGACGCCGTGCATGCCGAGGGCGACGGCGTCCCGCTCGAGGGCGGTCCACTCCGCGGCGGGCGCGTCGTCGAGCTCGGCCTCCAGCAGCCGGCAGCGCAGCAGGGCGCCGCGCCCGCCGTGGCGCTCCGCCAACGCCCGGGCGGCGGCCACCCGGCGACGCGCGTCAGCCGGGCGGCCGAGCAGAGCATCCAGGCGAGCCAGCGCCAGGCTCACCGGGCCCGCGCCGCCGATCTGGCCGAAGATGGCGACGGTCCCGTCGAACGGCTCCATTCGTTCGAACAGTGCGGCGGCGTGCCGGGGCCGCCCGGCGTCGGCCAGCTGGTGCGCCAGGAAGGCCTGCTCGCCGAGCGTGGTCCAGAACTCGCCGGTGGGCCGGGCGAGCACGGCTCCGAGCATCCGGTCGCCCTCGTCGGGGTCGTGGCGGTAGCGCAACGCGGCCGAGGCCCAGGGCAGCGCTTCGGCGTTGTCCATGGGTGCGGCGTCGAACTCGTCGAGGCGGCCCTGTTCCCAGCGGAGCAGCAGCATGGCGATGTCGTAGACGCCGGTGGTGTACATCTCGGTCTCGGTCTGCAGCTGGATGGCCACGTCGTACAGCGCCTCCGCCCGGTCGAGTTCGCCCTGCCAGAGCGCGAGCTCGCCCTCCGACCAGCGCATCTGCATGCGGGTGACCGGCAGGCGCAACGCGTCGCTGCCCGCGGTGCCCTCCCGGATCAGCTCCGCGACCCGCTCGCGGTCGCCCGTCATGGCGTAGCAGAGGTGCAGCAGCGCCGTGCAGATGACGGCGTCGATGCGTTCGGAGGAGTGCGGCAGGGCGCGCAGGCGTGCGATCAGGCCGAGTTGCTCCTCGCGGTGGCTCGGCACCGCCGTGAAGGCGAGCGCACGGCCGAGCAGCGCATCGGCGAGCGCGTCGTCGTCGCCGAGCGCCTCCGCGATCTCGATCGCGCGCCGGCTCAGCCGATCGGGCACGCCGGCGTCGGCCTCGTAGTAGCTGCCGACCGCGAGCGCGGCGAGCACACTGACGTGGGCGCGGGGATCGGCCGCCACGAGCGACTCGATCGCGGTCAACCGGGCGAGCAGCCGGTCGGGGTGGTCGCTGTAGATCCACGGCCACGACCCCGCGGTGCGCAGCAGGGTCGACGCGAGCCGGCCCGCCGAGTTCGTGCGCCCCTCGCGCACGGCGTCGAGCAGCGCGGCGTCGACGACGTCGAGCACGGTCTGCCGCCGTCCGGCGCGGGCGAGTGCTGCGACGCGGGAGACGAGCAGGTCGTCCCGCTCCGACTCCGCCCGCCGGGGCGCCGGCAGCCACTCCCAGGCGCGGAGCGCTTCGCCCCACCAGTCCGCCGCGGCCTCCGAGTTCCAGCGCTCCTCGGCGTCGAGGGCGGCGACGCGGCAGCCGGCCACGACGTCGGCGGGGTCGACGAACGGATGCGCGGCCAGCAGGTTCACCGCCCGCCGGGCGATCCAGTCGTCCCCGCCGTGCTGCCGCAGCGCCTCGGCGATGCGGGCGTGCAGGCGCTGCCGGCGGGTGGCGCTGATGCCCGCGAGTACCTCGTCGCGCAGCAGGCCGTGGGCGAAGATGTAGGTGGTGGTGCCGGGAGCGAGCACGATGAGCTCCGCGTCGGCGGCCTCGTCGAGCAGGTCGGCCAGTTCGTCGCGGGAGAGCCGCGCGACGGCGCAGAGCAGATCGATGTCGAGTGCGTCGCCCGCCACGGCCGCGGTGCGGAGAACCTGCAGCACGTCGGCGTCGATGGCGGCGAGCCGTCGCC